>JBBQDF010000054.1:0-10671 GCA_038319475.1 Thermoanaerobaculia bacterium | reverse complement strand
ACCAGAAGTGCTCCTGATGGACGAGCCCGCGTCGGCGCTCGATCCGATTGCCACGCAGAAGATCGAGGAGCTCATCTACACCCTGAAGCGCGACTACACGATCGTGATCGTCACCCACAACATGCAGCAGGCGGCGCGGGTCTCGGAGCGCACGGCGTTTTTCATGCTGGGACGGCTCGTGGAGTATGACCGCACGGAGAAAATTTTCACGAATCCGGGCCAGAAGATCACCGAGGACTACATCACGGGGCGCTTCGGTTAATCTCGAAGGAGAGCTCATGAAAACGACATCCCCGCGCAAGGCGGCCCCTCGAGCAGCCCGGGACGGCGGGCCGGTCAGCGTCAAGCGCATCGCACTCGTCGAGGACGACGCCGACATCGCGTACACGATCCGCCTGAACCTGCGCAAGGAGAAGCGGTACCACCTCGAGCACTACATCTCCGGCCTGGCGGCTCTCGCCGCGATGGAGGAGAAGCCGTTCGACCTCGTCATCCTCGATCTGAACCTGCCGGACATCGACGGGCTCGCGCTGTGCCGGGAGATGCGGCGGTCGAACGAGTCCCGCCGGGTGCCGATCATCATGCTGACCGCGCGGGTCGAAGAGCGGGACAAGCTCCTCGGGTTCGAGATCGGCGCCGATGACTACATCACCAAGCCGTTCTCGATGCGGGAGCTTCTCGCGCGCATTCATGCGCACCTTCGCCGTGTGGCCTCTTTCGAGACCTCGGAGGAGGAGGTGTACACGGACGGGGCGCTGCGGGTCGACCGGGCGCGCTTCGAAGCCCGCCTGGACGGAGAGAGGGTGCACCTGACGAAGAAGGAGTTTGACCTCCTCTGGATGCTCATCGTGAACCGCGGCCGCGTCGTCACGCGCGATTCGATCCTCGCCCGGCTCTGGGACTACGACGCGGACGTCGAGACGCGGACCGTCGACGTCCACATCCGCTCGCTGCGACGCAAGCTCGGCGATCAGCGGATCGAGACGGTGGTCGGGCTTGGATACCGTTACGGCGACCAGGGCAGGGAGGACGCGGCGCCGTAAGGCGCGGGCGCCTCGCGGCGCCGGCTCCCACAGCGAGCGCGCGTCCCATCTCATGCGACTCGGCTCGCGATTTACAATCCTCCTCGGCGTGCTCGCCGCCGCCGCGGCCCTCCTTCTCGTCCTGCTTCTGGACGCGACGGTCCGCCGGGCCACGGAGGACCGAATCCTGGAACGCGTCTCTCGCGAGGCCGATCACCTCGCGCAGGACTGGGTCCGCTGGTCCTCCGACCGCCCAGCCGACGCGGACGCCCGGCTGCGCGAGGCGGCCGCGAGCTTGAACTGCCGCATCACGATCGTCGACGCGCAGGGGCAGGTCCTTCATGACACGGACCTGCCTCCCGAAAAGGTGGCCGGCATGGAAAACCATGCGGGCAGGCCCGAGATCGAGAGCGCCCGAAGGAACGGCAGCGGCTCCGCTCGCCGATTTTCTACGACGGAAAATGAAAACCGGATCTACTTCGCGAAAGCGCTCGCCGGAAACCAGGTGATTCGACTGTCCGTTTCGGTGGCCGGAGTTCTCGCCATCGAGGAGGCATACATCTGGACCACCCGCGCCGCGATTTTCGCGACGTGCCTTCTCCTCTTTCTCGTCGGCGCGACGGCCGCCCGGCGCTTCTCGGAGCCGATCGCGTCCCTGACCGAAGCGGCGCACGCGATCGCGGCCGGGGACCACCGGCGCGATCTCCCGCACGCCGGCGGCGAAGAGGTGCAGCTTCTCGCGGCGGCTTTCCAGCGTATGAAGAACTCGCTCGCCCGAGCCCTGGAGAAAGCGGAATCGGAGCGGCAGCTCACCGCGATGGTGCTCGAGCGGCTCCCCGACGGACTGGTCGTCGTCGACGAGCGCCTGCACGTCCTGGAGTCGAATGCCCGATTCGCCCGCATGATCGGAATCGCCGATCCCGCCGGACGGGCGCTCTACGACCTCCTGCGGCGCCGGGACCTCTACGACGTTTTTGGCGAGACGGTTGCCGGTCACGAGACGCGGGAGCGCACGGTCCACCTGGGGGACGAGATCGTCTGGCAGGTAACGGTCGTCGCACTTCCGCCGGGCTCGCGCGCGTCCGCCGTGGGAGTCCTGCGAGACGTGACGCGGCTCGAGCGGACGGAGGCGATGCGCCGGACATTCGTCGCCGACGTGTCGCACGAGCTCCGAACACCGATCGCGTCGATCGCGGCCGCCGCGGAGACTCTCGCCGACGCCGAGCCCGACCCGGCGGAATCCGAACACCTGCTGGACCTGATCCGCCGGCAGTCGGACCGCATGCGGGAGCTGATCGACGACCTCATGGACCTCGCGCAGATCGAGAGCGGCGCGGTCGAGCTCGTCACCTCCGAGATCCTGGTCGAGGAGCTCCTGAGAGAGACCGCGGACGACTTTTCCGACGCGGCCGCCCGGAAGAGCATCGTCTTCTCGACCCAACTGGAGCCGAATCTGACCGTCCGCGGTGACCGGCGCCGGCTCTCCCAGGTCGTCCGCAACCTGATCGACAATGCGATCAAGTTTTCCCCGGAGGGAGGTGTGGTGACCCTCCGGTCCGCCCGTGAGCCCGGGGCCGCAAGCGTGTCGGTCGGGGACAACGGTCCCGGGATCGCCCGATCCGAGCAGGGCAAGATTTTCCAGCGCTTCTATCAGGTGGACCGCTCGCGCTCCAAAACGCGTCCGGGAACCGGGCTGGGGCTTTCGATCGTGAAGCACATCGTTGCGCTGCACGGCGGAACGGTCGAAGTCGAAAGCGAGCTCGGGCGCGGCAGTCTCTTCCGGATTCGCCTGCCCGACGCCTCTTAAGCGCGGGCCTTCTCGCTTCTTCCGGAGCTCCTCGCGGGCGCCTGCGTCTCACGAAAGAGCCCGGCGCTCCGGGTAAAAACGGCGGAAAGCGCTGCGATAGCATGCGTGCCGCAACCCGGAGGCCGCATGTTCAACATCCTTCCGCGCGAAGAGAAGTACTTCGACCAGTTTTCGGAGCTGGCGCGCCGGATTCACGAGAGCGCGCGCATGCTCGCGAAGTTTTTCACCGGCGAGGCGGCGGTCGCGACCGTGGCGGACCAGATCAAGCGGCTGGAACATGAGTGCGACGAGATCTCCCACCAGATCCTCCGCGGGATCGATCGGACCTTCATCACCCCGATCGACCGCGAGGACATCCACCGGCTGGCAGTTCGGCTAGACGATGTCATCGACCTGATCGACGGGACCGTCCGGCGCCTCGTCCTCTACAACATCGCCGAGCCCACGCCGATCTCGAAGCGGCTCGCGCAGGTGATCGTCACCGTGACGGGGGAGCTCGTCGAAGCCGTGGGGGACCTCAAGACCCAGAAGGGCGTCATCGAGCATTGCATCCGCATCAAGCAGCTCGAGAACGAAGGAGACGTCGCGTACCACGAGGCGGTCGCCTCCCTCTTTCGCGGCGGGATCGACCCGATCGAAGTCATCAAGTGGAAGGACATCTACGAGAACCTGGAAGCGACGATCGACCAGGTCGAGGGCGTCGCCCACGTGCTCGAGAGCGTGGTCCTGAAACACTCGTGACGTCGAGCCTCGGGCCTCTTCGCCGCGGGCCGCAGGTGCGGCCGGAAGCGCAGCCGTGACCTTCATCCTGGCCATCATCGGGGTGGCGCTCGTCTTCGACTTCATCAACGGGATGCACGATTCCGCGAACTCGATCGCCACCGTCGTGTCGACCCGCGTGCTCTCGCCCCTCATGGCGGTCTTCTGGGCGGCGTTCTTCAATTTCGTCGCGGCGTTCGTCTTCGGCACCGCGGTCGCAAAGACGATCGGGTCGGGCCTCATCGACGTCCGGATCGTGAACTCGAACGTGGTCCTCGGGGGCCTGATCGGCGCGATCGCCTGGAATCTCATCACCTGGTATTTCGGCATCCCGTCCTCTTCGTCGCACGCTCTCATCGGGGGGTACTCGGGGGCGGCGATCGCCCGGGTCGGTATAAAGGCCATCGTCCCCGGAGCCGCGTGGGTCAAGACGCTCTCGTTCATCGTGCTGTCGCCCCTGATCGGGATGCTCTTCGGCTTCGGCCTGATGGTCGCGGTCTCGTGGACGTTCCGGCGCGCCGCCTACGCCTCGGTCGACCGATGGTTCCGGCGGGCGCAGCTCGTGTCGGCGGCGTTCTTCTCCCTCTCGCACGGAACCAACGACGCCCAGAAGACGATGGGGATCATCGCCGGGCTACTGGTGGCCAACCAGACGGCGTTTGCCGACCCTTCCTCGCGTCTCCATTTCATGTACCTGCCGAACGTGAAGACGATCCCGATCTGGATCGTCCTCTCGGCCCACGCCGCGATCGCGCTCGGGACGCTGACCGGCGGATGGAGGATAGTGCGGACGATGGGCAGCCGGTTGACGAAGTTGAAGCCCTTCTCCGGGTTCTGCGCCGAGACGGGCGGCGCGATGACCGTGCTGATCGCGTCGATCTGGGGCATTCCCGTGTCGACCACCCACACGATCACGGGCTCGATCATCGGGGTCGGCGCAACATCGCGGTTCTCCGCGGTGCGGTGGGGAGTGGCGAGTCAGATCGTCTATGCCTGGGTGCTGACGATTCCCATGGCCGGAGCAATCGGAGCGCTGTCGTACGGCATCCTCTCCGCGTTCTGATCGCGGGAAGATCCGGGTTGGTCTTTGGAGCCGTATACGATCTGCGGGAGGAGAACTCATGAGCACCCACGTTCGCCGCGCCTGGATTCTTTGCGTCATTCTGGCGGGATACGGGCTCTCGGCGATCGCCGCGGCAGCGGCCCCCGACAATGCGGTATTCGACGCGATCCTCCAGTCGCGGGCCCGAAAAGGCGGATTTGACTATGCGGGAGCGACGGGGCAGGACAGGAAGCGCCTGGCGGCGTATCTGGCGAACCTCGGCGACGCGGACCCGTCGAAGATGACGGAGACTGAAAAGAAGGCCTTCTACATCAACGCCTACAACGCGTGCGCCATCGCAACGGTGCTCGACCGGTACCCGACGAAAAGCATCCGCGATATCGATGGCGCGTTCAAGAAGGTGACGCACAAGGTGGGCGGAGAGATGCTCACGCTCGACTCGATCGAGAACAAGCTCCGCGAGGACAAGGACTCCCGGATCCACTTTGCGATCGTCTGCGCGTCGAAGTCCTGCCCCCCTCTGGCCGGCAAGGCTTACACGTCCGCCGGACTCCCGGGCGAGCTCGACCGCCAGGGGCGCGCCTTCGTCAACGACGCATCGAAGAATTCGATCGATCGCCAGAAGGGCAAGGTCTCGCTTTCGAAAATCTTCTTCTGGAATCGCAAGGAATTCGAGCGAGACGGCGGCGGATCGCTCGCGAAAGAAGTCGCGAAGTTCGTCGCCGACCCCGCCGCCGCGGCCTGGCTTTCCGGCCTGACCTCGGAGCCCGACTTTCTCGACTACGACTGGACCCTCAATCAGCCGTAGCGGGCAAAAAGAGGGCCCCTCTCGGGAGGGGCCAGGGAGGAGATCGGGTGTGTTCGCCTGTTGATACGGAGCTCCCCGTCCCCCCGTTGAGGTCCGGGGTCCGGTGATCCGGCTGTTTCTGAAGCCGGGTCGTGAAGCCTCCGTGCGGCGGCGGCACCCCTGGCTGTTCTCTGGGGCCATCGCGCGCCGTGAAGGGCACGCGGACGACGGCTGGGCGGAGGTCTTCTCGGCTGCAGGCGAGCGGCTGGGCGCGGGGGACCACTCGCCGGGGTCACAGATCGTCGTCCGGCTCTGGGTGTTCGGAGAGGCGCCGGCCGGTCCGGAGCTCTTCCGGGAACGTTTCGATTCCGCGAGACGCCGGCGTGCGGCGATTCTTCCTCCCGAGACCACCGGATTTCGGGGCATTAATTCAGAGGGGGACCTCTGTCCCGGAGTGACGCTCGACGTCTACGGAGAGACGGGCGTGCTCGAGCTTTCGACGGAAGGCACGCAGGTCCGGGCGGCCGAGCTCGAACGGGAGGCCAGACGCGCATTTGACCTGCAAACGGTGATCGTGCGGCGCACGGGAACTGACCGCGGCGGGGGGAGGCCGGAGGCGGCGGCCGCTCTCGGCGCTGCCGAGTCCGGCCGCGTGCGTTTTTCTGAAAACGGACTGCGCTTTTTCGCCGACTACGGAGGCCAGAAAACGGGGTTCTTCCTGGACCAGCGCGAGAACCGCGCGCGCCTGAGGGCCCTGGCGTCCGGACGCCGCGTGCTGAACCTCTTCTCCTATACCGGCGGATTTTCGGTCGCGGCGCTCGCGGGCGGCGCCGCGCGGGCCGTCGACGTCGACGCATCGGGGCGGGCCCTCGAGCTCGCCTCCGAACACCGCCGGGAGAACGGGTTTGATCCGGCGGGGGACGATTTCACGCGCGCCGATGTCTTCGAGGACCTGCGCCGCCGGGTCGCAGGCGGTGAGACCTGGGACGCCGTCGTCTGCGACCCTCCGGCCTTTGCGAAAAAACGCGGCGACGTCGACCGCGCCGCTCGCGGCTACAAGGACATCAACCGCCTCGCGATGCGGCTCGTCGCCCCCGGCGGGATCCTTCTGACCTGCTCGTGCTCGGGAGCGATTGATCCGACTCTTTTCCAGCAGATCGTGTTCGCGGCGGAGATCGAGTCGGGCTCCGCCTTCTCCCTGTTCGCCCGCCAGGGAGCGGGCCCGGATCATCCCGTGTCTCTCGATTGCCCGGAGGGGGAGTATCTCAAAGGAATGTGGCTGTTGAAGACCGGGTGAGACGGCCGCGGGAGTCCGCGGTCAACTCAGAGTCTCAAGTCTCAACGCTGAACGCTCAACCTCCTCCCGGTCGATATACTCCGGCTCGCATGAATTTCGATCTCACGGACGACCAGAGCCTCCTCCAGTCCGCTGTCCGCGAGTTTGCCGAAGCGGTGGTCCGGCCCCGGGCCGCGGTCATCGACCAGTCGGGCGAGTTCCCGAAGGACCTGTTCCACCAGGCGGGCCAGCTCGGCCTCGCGGGAGTCTCCGTGCCGGCCGAGCACGGCGGATCCGGAATGGACGTCGTTTCCTACTCGATCGTGATCGAAGAGATCTCTCGCGTCTGCGCGAATCTCGGCGTCATCCTCTCGGTAAACAACTCTTTAGTCTGCGATCCGATCGAGAAGTACGGCAACGAGGATCAGAAGAAGAGATTCTTGGAGCCGCTTGCGAAAGGGGAGAAGCTCGGGTGCTTCGCGCTGACGGAGCCCAATGCCGGCTCCGACGCCGCCAACCAGCAGACCCGGGCGGTCCAGGAAGGCGGCGGGTGGAGGATCTCGGGCCAGAAAGTCTTCATCACCTGCGGCTCGGATGCGGATGTCTGCCTTCTGTTCGCGATGACGAGCCCCGAAAAAAAATCGCGGGGAATCTCGGCGTTCTTAATCGATGCGGCGTCCCCGGGATTCGACCGCTCGCGCCACCAGGTGAAGCTCGGAGTCAACGCGTCGGGGACGGTCGAGATCTTCCTGACCGACGTTCGGGTTCCCGCCGAAAACATGCTCGGGAAGGAAGGCGACGGCTTCAAGATCGCCATGTCGACGCTCGACGGGGGGCGCATCGGCATCGCGGCGCAGGCCGTCGGCATCGCGACGGAAGCGATGGAAGCCGCGGTGCGGTACGCGAAGGCGCGTCGCGCGTTCGGGAAGGCGATAGCGGAGTTCCAGGTGATCCGCTTCTATCTCGCGGACATGGCCACGGACGTGGACGCCGCTCGGCTCCTGACCCGGCGGGCGGCCGCTGCCAAAGACACCACGAAGAAGAATGGCGGCCGCTACGGGCTCGAGGCGGCGGAGGCCAAGCTGTTCGCCGCCGAGATGGCGCAGCGCGTCACGACGAAGGCGCTCCAGATCCACGGCGGATACGGCTACACGAAGGAGTATCCGGTCGAGCGGAATTTTCGCGACGCCCGCATCACCGAGATCTACGAAGGGACGAGTGAGATTCACCGGCTGATCATCGCCCGCGAGATCTTCAAGGACTCCGGCCTCGCGATCGGATAACCCATGCCGCAGACAAGGATGTTTCGAGACCGCGTGGTCTCGATGGAACAGACCCTCGAAGGAGGGGAGAAGAACCTCGAGTTCTTAAAGGGGCTCTGCCGCGAGGCGTTTCCCGATTTCGAGTACCGGGAGCACGCCCTCGACCACGAGCGCGACCTGTTCGTGATGAAGCTCGAGTCCGGGGACGGCCGGAAGAAGACCGTCGGCTGGACGCGCATGGTCCTTTTCGACGCGGAGCGGCTTCCGTCGCTCGTCGAGAATCCAATCTCTCCGCTGCGCTCGCGTGTGCTCGCGTTCCTCCAGGCCCGCGCGGCCCGCACCGAGATTCTCGTCACATTCCGGCATCTCGAGGATGGCTGGGTGGACACGCCGGAACCCAAAAAGGAGAAGCGCCGGGGCCGCCGCGGCGGGCGGGACGGACGCGGCGGGAGCCGCGAGTCCCAGGCGCCCGGCCCGCGGGGACCGGGGGGGCGCGCTCCGTCCCCCAGGGAACAGCCGGCACAGGGACGCCCCGCGCAGGCGAAGGGATCCGGTGGCGGCGCGGGCAGGCGCGAGGGCGGCCGCGGGGGACGTCCTTCGAACCGTCCCGAACGCGACCGGGGGAGCGCCTCTCCGGCGGCTCCCCGGGAGCCGCGGCCGGCGATACCCGCCCCCTCTCCGGCGGCGTCGCGGCCGGCTCCCGAAGGGGCACCGCTCGAAGCGGGAGAGATGTCCGGCTCGTCCGGCGTTCCCGGGGCCACGGCGCGCCGCGGGCGTTCCCGCCGCCGGCGGCGCGGCCGCGGAGGGGCGGGAGCGGGCAGCGGACCGGGTTCGCCGCCGGCCGGCGCACCGGCGGGCCCTAAACCGTGAACTTCGACCTGACCGAAGACCAGAAGCGCATCCGGGACGCGGTGGCGGAGTTTGCCGCCTCTGAAATCGGGCCCGGTGTCGCGGAGAGGGAGCGCCGCGAGGAGTTTCCGCGAGAAATTCTGAAGTCGCTCGCGGGTCTGGGGATTCTCGGGATGATGGTCCCGGAGGAGTACGGCGGCTCGGGGGCGGATGCGCTGTCCTACGTCCTCGCGATCGAAGAGCTCGCCCGCGTCTGCGCGTCCGTCGCGGTGATCGTCTCCGTGACGAACTCGGTCTTCTGCTTTCCGGTGTGGAAGTACGGCTCCGACGAGCAGAAGAAAACCATCCTCTCGGAGGTGGCGTCCGGCCGCGCTCTCGGGGCGTACGCCCTGACCGAGTCGCAGTCCGGCTCGGACGCCGCGAACCAGAAGACGCGCGCCATCCGCGAGGGCCACGACTACGTGTTGAATGGCTCGAAGGCGTGGATCACCAACGCGGGCGAAGCCGGCTGGTACCTCGTGATGGCGATGACGGATCCTGCCGCGGGAACCCGGGGAATCACCGGATTCCTGGTCTCGGCGCAGGACAAAGGCCTGCGCATCGGCCCCCCCGAGGAAAAGATGGGCCTTCGCTCCTCGAAGACCGCGGCGATCTACTTCGAGGATCTGCGGATTCCCGAGTCCCGGCGACTCGGCGGCGAGGGGGACGGCTTCGGGATCGCCATGGCGACGCTCGATCATTCCAGGATCGGAATCGCGGCGCAGGGCGTCGGCATCGCGCGGGCGTGCTTCGACGCCTCGACCGAATACGCGCGGACGCGCGAGACATTCGGCAGGAAGCTCGCCGAGCACGAGATCATCGCCTTCCAGATCGCCGACATGAAGGTGCAGATCGATGCCGCGCAGCTTCTGACGTATCGGGCCGCGCTCCTGTCGGAAAAACCGGGCCGCTTCTCGAAGGAAGCGTCGATGGCCAAGGTCTTCGCAACCGAAGCGGCCAATACGATTGCCGCAAGGGCCGTGCAGATCTTCGGCGGGTACGGGTACTCGCGCGAATATCCCGTCGAGCGGTTCTACCGCGACGCGCGCGTCACCACGATCTACGAGGGAACGAGCGAAATTCAGCGGATCGTGATCTCCAAGCGCGTCCTCGCGGAAGCATGACGGACGAGCCCGTCGCGCCGCCGGCTCCTCGTCCGGAAACCGGTCTCGCGGAGCCTTTCCCGCAGGCCGCGGCTCCCGCGGTGCCGCCCTCCGCCCCGGGGGCCCCGATGCTGGAGAGGTCGGAGGGCGCGCCGCCGCCGGCCCCAGCCGCACTCGCGCCGCCGTTTCCCTCCGCGCTTGCCGGCGCGGCCGGCGCCCCTCCCCCCGGCCCTCGTGTCCTCTCGCAGCCGGGCCGGGATTCCGCCGTGGATGCGCCCGCGGCGCCCCCGCCGCGGCGTCGCGACGAGCGGCCCCGCCCCGCTCGCGGTCCGCGGCCCGATCTCGTCGAGGCCGCGGAGCCGGTGTTTCGGGAGTCCCGCGGATACCGCATGCGCCTGGAGCCCGCGGATCTGACGCGCCTCCGCGAACTGCCGGGCTCGAAGGGCAAGACGGATCGCGAGCTCGGCGAAACGTTTTTCGACGGGCAGTCCGACCGGTTCACCACATCGCTTGCGGAAGATGTGCCGTCACCCGCGGAAGTGCGCGTCGTTGTGGATCCGTATTCCCGGCAGGCGTTTCTCGCCGTCGAGAAGAAGATCCGATCGATATTGAGCTTCTAACGTCGCCTCCGCTCACTGCGGGAGCTGCGTTCGCCTGCGGGCGAACGCACCGCCGGGCGGCTCGCCAGTTGGCTCGACCGCCCG
>JBBQDF010000053.1:0-10718 GCA_038319475.1 Thermoanaerobaculia bacterium | reverse complement strand
CGTGGCGTAATACGCGTTCATCTTCCGTTCGAGGGCGGCGAAGTCGAGCGACTCGAACTCGTAGGCCGGCTCGCTGGCGCCGGGCCGCTCCGGAAATCGCTTTCTCTCGCTCTTTCGAACGATCGCGACCGGGTTGTGCCGCCGCTCGTCGGAGATGAAGTGGTCCAGGCCGACTCCAAAAACGAGCGCGATACGCAGCAGCGTCGGCAGGGGCGGGTAGAGCTTGCCGCGCTCGATCTTCGACAGCAGAGCGGGAGACAGTCCCGTATGCCGGCCTAGCTCGACTAAGCCGAGCTTCTTTCCGAGGCGGAGATCCCGGAGCTTTTCGCCGATCCGGTAAGGCTTCAGTCCTTCCTGGAGCGTTGGGGAAAGCACGCGTTCACCTCTTTTTTCCTCACGTTCAAATCAGCGGGTATTTTTCTCTCGGAGATCAAACGACTTTCGGCTCACGTCGTATTTTACTACTATTCAAAACTATTTGAACTACATTCACATTCAGGAGGTTCTATTCATGAAGAAGTTCGATGTCATCGCTGCTGTCCTCGTCGTCGTGGGAGCGCTCAACTGGGGGCTCGTGGGAATCGCTAAGTTCGATCTCGTCGCCGCGCTGTTCGGTCTCCGGTTCGGGGAAACCAACGCGGTCACGTCCGCGGTTTATGTGCTGGTCGCAGTCTCGGGCATCTATCAGGCGCTGAGCGTCAAGGGAATCCAGCGTCGTTGGATGGATCCGGTCGTCGCCCGCGCGCGCTGAACCCCGTCAAGGCGCTGACTCGGGCCTGACCCTCGGCCGGAACGGCTCCGGGCGGACCCGAGTCGGCGATCCTCCTTGCTAACGGGTGGGCCGCCGACTTAGAGCACCGACGGTCATTTTCGCTGTCGTTTCGGCGTTCGGAGGGATCGTCCGAGCATGGCCTGGGCGATCAGTTGAAAATCGGCTTCGGAGACGAGGGCGTACCCGCGCCGGAACGGGAGCCCCCAGTGCGTCTTGTTAGAGATGAATCGAAGCTTCGGGATGAGCGGATGGATGTCGGCCGGCCGGCCGCGGAGGTAACGCACGTCGCGCCGATACGGACGCAAGCCCCCTGGAGTCGTGGCCTGGCGGGGCTCGTGGTCCGTGATCCGGCCGACCGCGGTAAATTTCTGGCAGGGCTCTTTCTGCTGAAACCGTTCGCGCCCGGAGTAGTAGGCGATCCAATCTCCCTTCTGCATCCGTCGCAGGGCGTCGGGGCGGCCGTGGCTCAGCTGGCAGAACCCCCCCTCGACGCCCGCGCGAACGTGATCGTGCGAAGCGCTGCCGATCCAGTACTGAATCCCGGTCACGAGTCCTCGATCAAGAAGCCCCGCAGGACCCGGTGCAGCCTCGCACTATCGGCGCGCGGAATTCTCGACAGAACCTCCCGCTCGATGCAGCCGGCTCCGTCGAGCGCGCGATCGGAAAGAAATGGGGTCAACGCTGCCTCTGTGCTTACAGGCTACCCATGCGCCCGCACCGATAGTCCTCCATCGCTTTTCGGATCTCGGCTTCGTTGTTCATGACGAACGGCCCGTAGCCGACGACCGGCTCGTCGATCGGCGCTCCCGACAGGACGAGGATCGTCGAATCGGCGGCGGCCTCGATCGAGACCGCTTCCCCGTGACGGTCCAGCACCGCCAGGGCTCCCTCGTCCACCGCGTCGGCGCCGTTGACGAGCCCGCCCCCGCGAAGGAAAAGGAGCGCGGCCGCGTGCCCCTCCGGGATGCGGAAATTTGCGGTCTTCTTCGCCTCGAGCCGCATGTCCCAGAGATCGATCGGGGTCTGCGTGCGAGCGGGGCCTCTGGCCGCATCGAACTGGCCCGCGATCACACGAACGGTCCCGGCGTCGGCAGCGAGCGTCACCGCGGGGATTGCGGGGCTCACGATGTCCTGATATCCGGGCGGAGTCATCTTGAGCTTCGCGGGCAGGTTGACCCAGAGCTGCACCATCTCCATCGTGCCGCCCTTCGCGGTGAACTCGCGGCCGTGCTTCTCCTCGTGAACGATGCCCGCCGCGGCCGTCATCCACTGGACGTCGCCCGGCCCGATGCGGCCCTTGTTACCGGTGGAGTCGCGGTGCTCGACCTCGCCCTGGTAGACGACCGTGACGGTCTCGAAGCCGCGGTGCGGGTGCTCGCCCACGCCCCGCGGGGTGAGGGCCGGAAGAAAGTCCGCCGGCGCCGCGTAATCGAGCAGCAGGAACGGGCTCAAAGACGGGGCGGAGTCGTACGAGAACATGGAGCTGACGGGAAATCCGTTGCCGACCCAGTGGCGGGGCGGAGCCTGCTCGATGCTCAGAAGGCGTTTGCGGTTGGACGTCGTGGTCGTCATACAACCCCAAGTAGTCCTTTCGTGGGCAGAGGGGTTCAGGCCGCGCCGTCCAGCTGTGACGCTCTGACCAGATGCTCGGCGTATGGGCGGACTCCACGTTCAGCGCCGGGCGGCGGGAGGTTCATGGGTCTAAACGGGCAGCCGGTCAATCGCCCCGGCAGGATACGATTTCCCTCATTCCGTTCTGAAGAGGAGTCCCGATGAACCGTGCCGCAAGGGTTAGGACTGTGCGCTGCCTGCGCTCGTCGCCTTGCCGGAAACATCGCCCCCCCTGCACGCCGCCAGCAGCAAGCCCGCTTTTCTCAGGGATAGGCCATAGGTTCCGATGACCGACGCCCGCGTCGTGCTCGAAGATCAGATTCGCTCCTGGACGACGCGCGGTCTGCTCGACGGGGCTCAGGCGACCCGGCTCCTCGCCGACGTCGCGTCCGGTGCCGGAGAGCCCGTCGAGGCGGATTCGGAGCAGTCACGGTTCTCGGTGGGCGTCTGGATTCTTTTCTCCCTCGGGACGGTCGCTCTCGCGGCGGCTCTTGGAGTCTGGTTTGCCCGGGAATGGGGCGAGTGGGGCCGATGGATTCGGGTCCTCGCCTCGATCGGCGTGCCCGCGGCCCTCGCGGGCGCCGCCGTGTATTACCTGTCCGATGGTCCGCGTCAATTTCCCGCCCTGGGCAGAGTCTTCCTGACCCTGACGGCCGTGGCGACGTTGTCGTCTACCAATCTCCTCGCCGCAACTTACGACTTCCATCCGCGGCATGCCGTCATGACATTCCTAGAGGCCGCCCTCTTCGCGATCCTCGCTTACCTCGCCGATTCGGCGCTCCTTCTTTGGACTTCGGTGATCACTCTGTCGATCGCATTCGGGTTCGAGGTCTACTCGTCGTGGGGATACACGATCCTTTCGCTCGAGCGGCCGGTTCCTTTTGTGGGCCTGGGTTTCGCCGTCGTCGTTCTGGCGCTCGTCCTGCGCAAATGGCACCAGCGGCTCGCCAATCAAATGCTGGTGGCTGGGGGGTTGATCACGGAGCTCGCCCTCTTTTTTGTTTCCCTGAAGGCATTCGACTTCCGGGAGCGTCCGGGGACCCCGGAGACGGTGGCTTCCTGGGTCGTCCTCTTCAGCCCGTTCGTCATTGCGCTAGCGCTGCTGGCGGTCGTGAGTCTCAGGCCAGCAGGTCGAGGATCCTTCGGACGCGCCGCGTTGATCCCCTTCTTCTCACTCCTCCTCCTCTTTGCTCTGTCATCGCTCTGGCCGGAGCGGTTCTACCAGCGGTCCTGGGTCGATACGTGCCTCTTCACGCTCGCAACTCTCGCGACGGTCCTCTTCGGCGTCCAGGTTCGCAGCCCGGGGTTGATCAACATTGGCGTTGTCTTTTTCGCCATCGACGTCTTCGCGCGATTCTCGGAGTGGTTCTGGGACGAGATGCCGGCGGTCTACTTCTTCGGCACGATGGGAGTCCTGTTGATCCTCGGGGGGATCTCGCTCGAGAAGGTTCGCCGGCGCCTGATTCGAAGTATCGCGGAGGCAGCATGAACCGACACAGGCTGCTTCGTGTGACGGCTTTCCTGCTCCCGGCTCTTCTCGCGTGGATCGTGATCCTGGGTGAGGCCAACCGGGCGATAGACCGCAGCGAATCCGTCGGCATGCCGGCTACCGCGGAAACGCTCGCCGGCACGTCCTATTCGGGCCCTCGGCTCAAGCTCACCGCCGAAATCTTCGAGTCCCGTCCGGTTAATCCGAAAGAGTTCCCGCCCGGAGTCGACCTGTGGCTGAGATATCGACGGACGGGGTCCGACTGGAAGTTCGCGGGCATTCACCGCCGCGGCCGGCGTCAGTGGTCCCGTTCGGTCATCGACCTCCCGGCCCGGACCGAATTCAAAACCTATCCGCACCGTGTGGAAGCCGTCCCTCTGATTCCCGCGGATTTTGCGATCTCTCGATCGACGAAAGCACAGATTCGCTCCAGGACCCACATCGCGCTCGTTCTGAAGCGCGGGAGCCTGGACAACGTGTGGGTCCAGTCGGGAACCGAGACGGGCGAGTCGCTCGGGCAAGTGACCGGCATGATCGATTTCCAGGGCGAAGCTCCGTTCGCCTTCGGGTCGGTCGAACCGAACCTCGAGGCGACCGGATTCATGCCCGCGGCAGGATGGATCGCACGGCTCGCAAATGGAACGTTGGGCCTTTCCGCCGGGCTACCGGGACGACCCATCGACTCGGTCAAGCTGGCCGACGGCCGTCTGGAAATGGCGGTGCGTGAGGGTCCTGATTCCAGCCGCGGGTTTGCGCTCCTTCAGGTGGGTGCGGGATTGATCGTAGAAAAGCGGCTTGGCCAGTTCAGCCGATGGCTCGTCTCCTTAGCGGAGGACGGCTCGGTTTGGACAATGGGGCAGAACCGTCCGCCCAACAGCTTGATTCACAGCGACGCGTCCGGCTCACGGCTGAATGAACTCGATCTCGGGGAAAACACCCCCATCGGAGTCCGGGATGATGTCGTGCTGGCTCGCAACGGCGACGCGGTGATCCGATTTCGATTCACGAACGATCGCTTCGTCGAGGAGAACCGGTGGAGCATCGAACGGTTGTCCGGCGCATTCATCCTCGACCAGGACTCCGTCATCGCCGCGGGCTATCGAGGTCTTCACAAGCTTTCCACGGGCTTTAGCGAACCGACGCTGCTCTTCGCGCCGGCGGTCCACCAGAAAATCTTCTCAGCCAACGCCGACCAGCTCGGAAACATGGTCGTTTCCACGGTCCTCGACGACGCCCGAAACGACTACGATCCGCGTCGGACCGGCCCCGCGGAGCATTTCTGGTTCCTCCCGACACAGGGAGCTCCTGTTGATCTCAGCGACGTTGGACCGACGGGCGAGATCGGATTCGCCTCGGACCCTCCGAGCTCCTTCACGAAGGGACAACGCGTCGTCCTTCGAGGCAATGACCTGTACGTCGCCGCCGGTTCGCAGATCCTCGGGTTTAATCTGACGAGCAAGAGCCTCGTGTTTCGAATCGTCGAAAGAGCGCTTCTAAAGCCGAAACGGATCCTGTGACTCGAAGTTGCGGCTGCATTCGAGCATCTTCGGATCGAAGGGCGTCTTGAGCGCAAACCTGGCCAGACGCCTTCCCTGACCTTTCAATCCCGCCTCGGCACCCGGATCAGCGCAGCATCATCCACAGGTACGAGTACTGAAGCGCTGTGACCTGCGCGGTCTGCTTGTTCACCGCGCCGCTTCCGTGGCCTCCCTCGGTGTTCTCGAAGTAGTAAACGTGGTGTCCCAGAGCTTCGAGCTTTGCCACCATCTTGCGGGCGTGGGCCGGGTGCACGCGGTCGTCGCGCGTGTTCGTCCAGAAGAAAGGCGTGGGGTAGGCCACCTCGGCCTTGAGCAGCTGGAATGGCGACCACGTCTGGATGTAGGCCCAGTCTTCGGGTTTATCCGGGTCGCCATACTCCGCCATCCAGCTCGCTCCGGCCAGCAGGTGGTTGAACCGGCGCATGTCCGCCAGCGGCACCTGCGCGACTACCGCGTGGAAGAGCTCCGGATAGAGCGCGAAGGTTCCCCCGACGAGCAGGCCGCCCTGGGAGCCGCCCATGATCCCGAGGTGGCGCGGCGTCGTGATCTTCCGAGTGGCCAGGTCTTTCGCGACCGCGGAGAAGTCTTCGAAGTTGTGAATGTGTTTTTCCTTCACGGCGGCCTTGTGCCAGGCGGGACCGAACTCTCCGCCGCCGCGGATGTTTGCGAGGACGTAGACGCCTCCCCGGGAGAGCCACGCGGAGCCCAGGACCCCGCTGTAACTCGGGACCTCCGAGACTTCGAACCCGCCGTAACCGTAGAGGAGCGTCGGCGCGGTTCCGTCGCTCTTCGTCCCCTTCGGTCGCACGACGAAGTAGGGGATCTTCGTGCCGTCCTTCGACGTGGCTTCGAACTGCTGCGTCTCGATCCCGCTCCCCTCGAAGAACGACGGCATCGTCTTGACCTTCGCCGGCGATGTTCCCTTCTCCGTGAGCCAGAGCGAGACAGGAGTCGAAAAGTCCTGGTACGTGAAAAAGAAAGTCTCCGTCAGGTCGCTCGTGGCCTTCAGCTCCGCAGTCCCGAGTCCGGGCGTCGGGACTGCGGATCGCTTCCACGCCCCGTCTTCCAAGGAGAGCGCGGTGACACGGCTGCGCACGTTGTCGAGGGTTTCGAGCAGCACGCGGTCGCGCGTCCGGTCGACACTGGCCAGCGACACGCGCGCGCTCGGCTCGAAGAGGACGTCGAACTTCCGAACGCCGCGCAGAACGTCGTCGACCGTGCCGGCAAGAAGGGATCCCTCGCGGTATGTCCGCCCGCCGGCCGACCAGTCGCTCCGCAGCGAGAAAAGGATCCGGTCCCGGAAAAAAGCGCGGAGTCGCGCGTCCTCGGGCAGGTCCAGCTTGACCAGCCGGTCGCCGAGAAGGAGAAAGGACTCGCTGCGGAAGAACGCCGGAGTCCGCGTGACGAGGTCGTACCGGCCGTCGCTCAAGATCTCGCTTCTCCCGGACGACGCCACGTCCTCCGGCTTCCCTTCGAAGACCGTGCGTGCCGAGGAAAGCGGGGTGCCGCGTTTCCAGAGCTTGACCATCCGGGGATATCCCGAAGACGTGAGCGAACCGGACCCGAAATCGGTGCCCACCCAGAGCGTGTCCTCGTCGCGCCACGAGACGGAGGACTTGGCCTCCGGCAGAGAAAAGCCACCCGAGACGAAAGCCTTCGCCCTCGTGTCGAACTCGCGCTGCACGGAGGCGTCCGAGCCTCCCGGCGAGAGAGTGACCATGCACCGCGCGTACGCGGGCGCGAGACAGTCCGCGCCGTGGAAGACCCAGGCCTTGCCTTCCGCTTTCGCGAGCGCGTCGACGTCGAGCACCGTCTCCCACTGCGGCGCGGCCGTGCGATACGAGGCGACCGTCGTCCGCCGCCAGAGGCCGCGCTCGTGCGTTTCGTCTTTCCAGAAGTTGTAGACCGTCTGGCCTAAGAGCTCGGGGTATGGAATCTTCTCCTTGGAGTCCAGGATCTCGAGCGTCCGCGCGTAGATTGGCTTGTACTCCGGCCGAGCCTCCAGGACCGCCGTCGTTTTCGCGTTGTGCTGCTTCGCCCAGGCCAGGGCCTTTTCGCCCTGTACGTCCTCCAGCCACTGGAAGGTGTCGTCGTTGCTTTGAGCAGCGGCTGAGCCCGCCGAACCAGCCACTGCGAGCGCCGCGACCGCCGGCCAGATCGCGAAGAATTTCCTCATCCTGCACCTCCAGAAGGCCCGGATCATAGGCGATCGTTTCGAGTATCCAACGAGCTTGCCGGGCCGGGACCTGCCGCGGTTTCTCTCCAGCGTCGGCGATTTCGGCATGAAGCCCCGGAAAGCAACAAAAGCGCGCGAGGCGACACCCGACGAAAGTTACTTTTCTCGACCATCCCTTCGATCCGTGACAGGGTGCCGCGCGTTGAAGCACGATCGTGCGAACGGGAGGGGTGCGATGCGCGAGCGCGTTGCGGACGCCCCCGGGGCTGCCGGAGCGCTGCCGGACCGTGTCATATAGCATTCTGAAGATGGCCAAGATGCCCAAGTCCTCCTTCGAGCTCGCAATGGAACGGCTTCGTGCCTCCGACCCCGCCGGAGCGAAGCAGAAGCCGCTTAGCGGGAAGCAGAAGGAAGACATCGCCGAGGCCAGGCGGGTCGCCGCCGCCCGGCTGGCTGAATGCGAGATTCTTTTCAGGGACGCGGTGAAACAGACATCGGACCCGGCCGAACGGGAGAAGGCTCAGCGCGAATACCAGATCGACCGTCAGAGAATCCAGGATGACGGCGAGCGGGCGGTCGAGGCGATCCGGCGCGGCCCTCGATAAGTTGTCCTCCGTCGTGCGCCGCTCAAACCGCAGCGGCTGACGTGGCTCGCTCTCGGCGACCGGTCATTGCTTCTCTTCAAGCGATTTGACTGTCCGCAGTTCCGCGCTACGCGGGTTCTCGCCGAGGGCAGCGGAAAGAGTCCGGTCCACCCTCGCCGCAAGCGCCTCTGCCGGAAAACAAAAGAGGGACGAAGTTGCCAGTCTCGCCTGGCCGCGATTAGAGTCTCGCCATGTGCCGAAACATCCGAACGCTCGCGAACTTTGCTCCGCCGGCAACCCCGGCGGAGATCCACGCCTCGTCCCTGCAGTTCGTTCGCAAGCTGAGCGGGGCGAACAAGCCTTCGAAGGCGAATCAGGCGCTCTTCGAACGCGCCGTCGATGAGGTGGCCGCCGCCGCCGAGCGACTGATTCAGGGTTGGGTCGCCGGCGCTCCACCGAAGGATCGGGACGTCGAGATCCAGAAGCACATCGAGCGCTCACGGGTGCGTTTTGGCAAGGAGCCGAAGCGAACTCCGATCGATCCGATCCGGTCGTAGGGAAAGTCGCTCCGCCACCTCATCGCTCGCGGAAGGCGCCGCCGCCGTTCACGACTCCTGATTCGAGGCGGGGCGGCTTCCGGCGATGTGTCGAGCGCCGACGCTCGACGTCCGCGGCGCGCATTGTCAGATTCGGAATCCGGCTCGCGCCGCGGCCCTGGATCACCGCCTCGCGAAGAGCGCGCCCGCGGAGCCGAGGAGCAGGACGAGGAAGAGCATCATCCAGGGCCCGAGCATCGGAACGTTGATCGGAGCCGCGGCGCCGCCAACGGTGACGGTCGCCGTGTTCGACGGTGTCCCCGTCAGCGAGATCGGCCCGGTGGCCGTGACGGACGAAGTCGTGTTGTTCTGCGCGCCCGCCGCCACCCCCGTCACGGTCACGGTGATCGTGCAGCTCGCGCCGCCCGCCAGGGTGCCTCCCGTGAACGTGAGCAGGCTCGACCCCGTGATCACCAGAGTGCCGCCGCACGTCGCCGTCGTCCCGTCGGGCGCCGTCAGGCCGGAAGGCAGCGTGTCGGTGAAGGCGAGGCCGTTCAGCGCGACCGTGGCGTTCGGGTTCGTGAGCGTCAGATTCAGGCTCGTCGTCCCGTTTGGCGCCATCGTCGGGGCGCCGAATGCTTTCGCGATCGACGGGGGCGCCACGACGGTAACCGTGGCCGTGTTCGAGGGGCCGCCGGCGCCCGTCTCGGTCGAGCTGACCGGGCCGGTGGTGTTGTTCTGAACGCCGGCGGCGCTCCCGGTCACGGTCGCGGTGATCGTGCAGCTCGCGCTGGCCGCCAGCGTCCCGCCGGTGAACGTCAGCAGGTTGCCGCCCGTGATCGCGAGGCTTCCGCCGCAGGACGCCGTCGTTCCGTTGGCCGCGGTCAGTCCAGCGGGCAGCGTGTCGGAGAACGCCAGACCGGTCGACGCCGACCCACCCGTGTTCGTCAGCAGGAAGCTCATGTTGACGGCGCCGCCGAGGGCGACGTTCGAGGCCGCGAACGACTTCGTGATGGTCGGCGCGCCCGCCGCCGTGACGGTCACCGTCGCCGTGTTCGAAGGCGTTCCCGTGAGCGTGACCGGTCCGGTGGCCGTCACGGGCGACGTCGTGTTGTTCTTGATCCCGGTCGTCGTACCCGTCACCGTCACGGTGATCGTGCAGGTGCCTCCGGCGGCCAGGGTACCGCCCGTGAAGGTCAGCAGGTTCCCGCCCGTGATCGTCAGGCTTCCGCCGCACGGCGCTGTCGTCGCATTCGGGGCAGTCAGTCCCGCGGGCAGGGCGTCGGTAAAGGCGAGACCGCTCAGCGCGACCGTCGCATTCGGGTTTGTGAGAGTCAGGTCGAGAGTCGTCCATCCATTGACGCTGATCGAGCCGGCGCCGAAGGCCTTCGTAATCGTCGGCGGGACCACGACGGTGACGGTCGCGGTGTTCGAAGGGGCGCCGGAGCCGGACTCGGTGGAGCTGATCGGTCCGGTCGTGTTGTTCTTCACCCCGGCGCTCGCGCCCGTCACCGTCACGGTGATCGTGCAGCTCGCGCTGGCGGCGAGCGTCCCGCCGGTGAACGTCAGAAGGTTTGTGCCGGTGATCGCCAGGCTTCCGCCGCACGTCGCGGTCGTCCCTTTCGGCGCCGTCAGCCCCGCGGGCAGGGTGTCCGTGAAGGAGACGCCCGTCAGTGCGCTGGCTCCGGCATTCGTCAGGAGGAAGCTCATGTTGACGGTCCCGCCCACGGCGACATTCGCCGCCGCAAACGACTTGACGATCGTCGGCGGCGCCGCGACGGTGACGGTCGCCGTATTGGACGCGGCGCCGGTGCCCGATTCCGTGGAGCTGATCGGCCCGGTGGTGTTGTTCTTCACCCCGGCGGTGGTTCCGGTCACGCTCACGGTGATCGTGCAATTCGCGCTCGAGGCCAGCGTGCCGCCCGTAAACGTCAGCAGGTTGCTGCCGGTGATGACGAGACTTCCGCCGCAGGGCGCCGTCGTCCCGTTCGCCGCCGTCAGACCCGCCGGCA
>JBBQDF010000052.1:0-10739 GCA_038319475.1 Thermoanaerobaculia bacterium | reverse complement strand
GCCGGCGAGTGGGCCGGCCTCGCGTCGGCGGCGGGCGCGGGGAGACCCGGCAGCGGACCCACCTACCTCCCGTCCCTCGCGCTCGGTCCTCTCGCCCTCGCCGCGGCGGCCGCGGCTCTGGCGGAGCGGGAGCGGCGCGGCCTCGCCTGGATGCTGGCGGCGATCGGTATCGCGGGAGCCGTCCTCTCGAGCGCCGGACCGCTGGGAGCTCTCCTGCGGAGCGTTTCGCCGTTTGACCGCATCCGCTACCCGGCCAAGGCGCTCGTCCCCTCGGCATTCGCGCTCGCCGCGCTCGCGGGGCTCGGAGTCGATTCTTTCCGCTTTTCGGCGCAAGCGCGCCGGCCCGCCTTCCTGGCGGCAGCGGGTGCCGCGGCGGCCGCAGTCCTCCTCCTCTCACCGGCCTCCGCGATCGCCCGCGTGCTCGAGGGCGCCGCCGTCGCGGCGCTTCTCACCGGAGCGGCGATCTCGGAAGCCCGCACCGGCCGCGCCGCCGCGCTTCCGGCCGCCGCCGCGCTCTGTCTGGCGGCATCGCTGGGCCTCGCGGGAGCCGGGCTCTTCCGGTTCGCTCCCGAAGCGGAGATCCGCCGGCGCCCGGAGCCGATTTCGTTTCTGGCGGGGGTGACGGGACGGGTCCTGACGCCGCCCATGGGCGCGCTTGTGCCTCGTGTCCTGACGGAAAACGACTATGGCGCGTCGACCCTCCGCCGCCAGCGCGAAGCCCTGGTCGGCTATACGAACCTGCTGGAGGGCGTAAGAACGGTCCGGACGGCTTCGCCGCTCGCGACCGCCGCGTCGCGGCGCATCTCCGACAGTATCGACGGCGCCCGCGATCTCCAGCGCACCGCCGGCTCGGCGAGCGCCCGCGTTCTCTGGACGCCTTTTCTCCCTCAGGAAATGGGCTCGCGGCGCGTCGGCGATTTCTTCCGCGCGCCCATCAATCCCTATCGCCCGCGCCTCTCGTTCGTCCGCGAATTCGCGATCGAACCGGATCCGCAACGAGGGTGGAACCGCCGCGTCCGAGGAGAGACGGACTGGTCCCGAAGCGTCTTTCTCGAGGAGGCCCCTTCACCCGTGCCCGTGCGCGGTTCCCCGCGCGGCGGATTCCTGCTCGCCAGGATTTCGGAAGACCGGCCCGAGAAAATTTCGGCGCAAGTTCACGCCGACGGCGCCGGAATCCTGGTGCTCACGGACGTCGACGCGCCGGGCTGGCGGGCCGACATCGACGGAAAGCCCGCCCGGATTCTGCGGGCCGACGGCGTCTTCCGGGCGGTGGCGCTGCCCGCCGGCCCCCACCGCGTGGTGTTCACTTACCGGCCGATCGCGTTCTATGCGGGCTGCGCGGCGAGCGTCGCGGCGCTCCTGCTGCTCGGCTTCCTCGCGAGACGGGGAGAGCCCCGGCGCGCCGGAGCGCTTCTATGACGTCGCTGCCCGACCTCGGACCGATCCTGCCTCTGCTCGCGGGAGCGGTCGGTTTGATCGTCGGCTCGTTCGTCAACGTTCTCGTCCATCGCCTCCCCCGCGGCGAGTCGGTCGCGTGGCCGGGCTCGCACTGCCCGGCCTGCGGCGCACCCATCGCGGCGTGGCACAACGTGCCGGTCATCTCCTGGATCGTGCTGCGGGGCAAGTGCGCCGTGTGCCGCGCTCCAATCGCCCTCCGATACCCGGCTCTCGAGCTTTCGAACGCGGCGCTCTGGATCTCAGTCGCGCTGCACGCGAGGGACTGGGGCGACCTGCTGTCGGGCGCTTTTCTGGCCTCGGCCTGCCTGGCGCTTCTCGCCATCGATGCGGAATTTCAGATCCTTCCCGACAAGATCACCCTGACGGGAATTCCGGTCGGAATCGGTCTCGCGTTTCTCTCGACGTCCCGGTCGCCCGTTTCCGCGCTGATCGGGGCGGCCGCAGGGGCCGGCGGCCTCTTTCTGGTCGCATTTCTCTACGAAAAGATCGCCGGCCACGAAGGCATGGGGCTCGGTGACGTCAAGATGCTCGGAATGATTGGAGCGTTCCTGGGCCCCTGGGGCGTCGTCCTCACGATCCTCCTCGCGTCGCTCTCGGGCAGCGTCGTCGGGATCGCGCTCATCGCCTCCGGTGTCGGCACGCGCAAGCTGAAGCTCCCGTTCGGCGTTTTTCTGGCAATCGGAGCCGTGGCCGCCTATTTTTTCGGTGCGCCCCTGATCGCGCGATACCGGGCGATGTGGCCGAGCTGAGCCGGGGCGGTGAGGGGTGAGGCGTCAACGGTCCACTCTCAACTCTCCCGATTTCCTGCAATGATGCGAATACGCCCTCTCGATCGAACTCTCGCATGACGGACGAAGTCCCGCGCACCTTTCGCCGCGATTCGAGACTCTTTCTCTCGGTCGCGCTCCTGTTGATCCTCTTCCTGAATTTCGTGACGCTGCTGTTTTTCAGGAACGCGGCCGAGTGGGGCAGCCGCGAGACGGAGCGGCGCGCGTCGGACATCTTGACCCGCATGGCGCTTCCCTACGCGGACCCCGCGGAGGCGCTCGACCGCGCCGCTCTCGGCTCGGACGTTCTCTTCGTCGCCTCCTACGACGCGAGAGGCCACCGCGTGCGCGGGTCCTCTCACGGGCTCGAGGCGCCTCTCATCCTTCCGACCGCGCGCCCGGTGGCCGGCGAGGTGATCTCCGAGTGGAGGAAGTCTCCCCGTGTCCTGCTCGCCAGTTCGGCAACGCGAACCGGCTTCTCCGTCGTCGCGGTCGACCCCGGCCCGGGAGGGGCGCTGCGCTCGTACGCCCGGGCGCTCTCGTTCGTCATCCCCGTGGCCGACGGGCTGCTCGTCGTGCTCGCGTGGCTTTACCTGCGCTCTCTGCTCGAGCCTTACGACCGGCTCCTGCAGACCGCCGGCGGCGCGCCGGCGGCTCCGGGAGCCTCCGGAGTGGAGCCCTCCGACGAGCGCGACTTTCTGATCGCGCGCTTCGAAGCGACGATTTCGGCGCTTTCGGAGAAGGAGCGCGAGCTGGAGCGGCTGGCGCGCGTGGAAAAGGGGCGGGCCGACGACATGGAGATCGCGGCGCGCACGCTCGCGCGGAACCTGCCGACCGGGCTCCTCTCCGTGGACCGGGCGGGAACCGTGGTCGAGTTGAACGAAGCGGGCCGCGAGATTCTGGGCATTGCCGCGGACGCCCGCGGAGAGCCGTTTGCGGAGGTCCTGGCGAAAATCCCGGAATTCAAGGACGTGATCGCCGCAGTTCTCGAGCGCCGCGAGGCGGTGGGGCGCCGGGAGACGCGATGGGGCCCGGAGCGGGTGCTCGGCGTGACCGCGACGCCCGCGGCGGGCGCGGACGGGCGGTTTCTCGGCGTGCTCGCGCTTTTTTCGGATCTCTCGGAAGTCCGCCGGCTCGAGGCGCGCATCGCGCTCGCGCGGCACCTCGCGGACCTCGGCGAAGTCTCGGCCGGCGCGGCTCACGAGTTCCGCAATGCCGCAGCCGCGATCGACGGTTTCGCGGATCTCGCGCTGCGCAGCCCCGATCGCGCGGCCGATCATCTGAAGTCGATCCGGCGCGAAGCCCAGGAGATGTCCCGCGTCACCAGCGACTTTCTCCTGTTTGCCCGTCCAGACGAGTTCGTGTCCGCCCCCGTCCCGCTCGACGCCGTGGCGGAGGGCGCGGCCGCCGAGGTCGAGCGGGCGTTCCCAGGCCTGGTCGTCGAGCGGTCGGGCGATTTTCCGGAGGTCTCCGGGTCGGCCGTGCTTCTTCGACGGGCGGTTGCCAATCTCGTGCGCAACGCCGCGGAAGCGACTCCGGCGGCGAGGCGGTCGGAGCCGTCGGCGATCCTGATTTCCGGCGGCACGAGCCCCGACGAAGTCTCTCTGGCCGTCGCCGACCGCGGGCCCGGAGTCGACCCCGCCGCCCGCGAAAAAATCTTCCTGCCCTTCTACACGAGCAAGCCCGAGGGGTCGGGGTTCGGGCTAGCGATCGTCGCGCGCATTGCGCAGATCCACGGGGGAACCGTCGAGGTGGGTTCCCGACCCGGCGGGGGCGCGGTCTTTACTTTGCGGCTGGCGGCCGCGCGGGAGGTTCCCACACGAGCGGGGGCGCCAGCAGGTCTGCCGTCAGGTTCGTGATCATCGTCTTGAAGCTCTCCCGGTCGATCGAGCGCTCGAGGGCCTCTTCCGGTTCCACGATTCCGCCCCGGACGAGCTCCGCGAGCGACTGATCCATCGAGATCATCCCCTTCGATTTACCGGTCTGAATCTGGTTGTTGATGAGCGACGTCTTGCCTTCGCGGATCGCGTTCGAGAGCGCAGTCGACCCGATGAGGATCTCGAACGCCGCCACCCGGCCAGAGCCCTTTTTGCGAAGCAGCTGCTGAGCGACCACCGCCCGCAGGCTCTCGGCGAGGACGATCCGGATCTGCTCCTGCTCGTTGGCGGGGAACGCGTCGATGATCCGGTCGATCGCCTTTGCGGCGGAATTCGTGTGAAGCGTCGCGAAAACCAGCAGCCCCGTTTCCGCGGCGGTCAGCGCCATGCGCATCGTCTCGAGGTCTCGCATTTCTCCGATGAGCAGGCAATCGGGGTCCTCGCGGACCGCCGCCTTGACGCCTTCGGCAAAGCTCGCGACGTCGCTTCCTATCTCCCGCTGCGTGTACACCGAGCGGGAATTGGTGTGCACGAACTCGATCGGGTCTTCGATCGTGATCACGTGGTACCAGAGGTGTTCGTTGATCCGATCGAGAAGCGCGGCGAGCGTGGTCGACTTGCCGCTTCCGGTGGGGCCCGTGATGAGCACGAGGCCGCTCGGCGCGGCGTAGAGCGCCGCGATCGACTTGGGGAGCCGCAGCTCGTCCGCTGTGGGGACCCGGGAGGGAATCAGGCGGAAGACGGCGGCCGACCCGCGCTCCTGGCGGAGAAGGTTGACGCGGAACCGGGCCACGCTTCCCATCTGATACGCGAAATCGGCGTCTCCGTCCCGGGCGAACGACTCCCACAGCCTCGCCGGCGTGATGGGGCCGACCAGGTTGTAGAAGTCGCCCTCGGTCAGCGCGCGGTATCGGATGCGCTCGAGACGCCCGTCGATCCGCAGCAGGGGAGGCGAGCCGACCGCCAGGTGCAGATCCGACCCGTTCCTTTTGGGCAGAATCGAGAGGAACCGGTCGATCCGATTTCCGCCGGAGGACTCCACCTCGACGGCGCTGACCCGATGGATCTTCGGCTGGCGTCCGGCGGTCGGGGAGTCGGACGCGCCGGGGACGGGGACCGCTTCGGTCTGCGGGGGGATCGAGGACGCGGCCTGCGGCTCGTCGGGCGGCGCCTCGGGCCTATCTGTCAGCGCGGCGGGAAAGGGATCTTCAATACCCGCCGCGGCGCTTCCGCCGGTCTCGCCTCCGGCGGGGTCCTCTTCGAAGGGGGCTTCGGAGTCGATCAGGACGCGATTCCTTCCTCGGCCTGCATCAGAGCCTCGAACGGCTCCTTGCGGATCGCGCGGTTATAGGCGGCGCGCGGCTCGATCAAGCCCTCCTGGACCATCGACAGAAGAGACGTGTCGAGCAAGGCCATGCCCGACGCGGCGCCGGTCTGCATCGCCGTCGGCAACTGGAACGTCTTGCCTTCCCGGATGAGCCCCGCGACGTTCGGGGTATTCCGCAGGACCTCGTACGCCGCGATCCGTCCCGATCCGTCGCGGCGCGGCAGGAGGGTCTGCGAGATGACCGCCTTCAGCGAGTCGGACACCATCATTCGGATCTGTCCCTGCTGCTCGGGCGGGAAGGCGTTGATGATCCGATCGACCGTCGAGGCGGCCGTCGTCGTGTGGAGCGTGCCGAGCACGAGGTGCCCCGTCTCCGAAGCGGTGATGGCAAGGGAGATTGTCTCGAGGTCTCGCATTTCGCCGACGAGGATCACGTCCGGGTCCTCCCGGAGCGACTGGCGGAGCGCTCGCGCGAAAGACTTGGACTGCGCGGGAACCTCCCGCTGATTCACGAGCGACTCCTTGTTGGTGTGGACGTACTCGATCGGGTCCTCGATGGTCAGGATGTGCGACCGCTCCGTCTCGTTGATCCGATCGACCAGCGCAGCCAAAGTCGTGGTCTTGCCGCATCCCGCCGGCCCCGTCACGAGAACGAGCCCCTGGCTGTACGTCGTGATCTCGGCGAGGCTCTCCGGAAATCCGATGTCGGAGAGCGACGGGATCTCGAGGGGAACCAGCCGGAAGACCGCGTTTAACCCCTTGCGCTGGTAGAAGACGTTCGTGCGAAACCGCCCGAGCTCGGCGTCCTTGAAGCAGAAGTCGAGCTGGCGGGCGGAAAGAAGCTCGGCCCAGGAGCTCTTGACGATCGGCGGAATCCAGTCCGCCATTTCCGCGTCGGTGGTCTCCGGGAGCGGCAGAGGCTGGAGGCGCCCGATGAGACGCAGGTGCGGCCGGGTTCCTGCCGCCAGGTGCAGGTCGGACGCACCGACGGCGCGAGCGTGGGCCAGGAGGTCGCGGAGATCGGGGTGCGGGTTTTCGCGAAAATCGATTTCAACAAACGTCTTCCGGCTGGCGACCTGCGCTTCGTAGTACGGGACGTTCCCCACGCGGGCGGCGATGATCCTGTCGGCCTTCTCCTGCACGAGAGGGTCAGTCGCCATCTTTGCGATCTGTTCGAGGAGCGGCCCGACCCGCGGGTCGGCGATGCGGGAGAAGGCGTCGAGGATCTCCAGCCGCAGATCCGTCTCTCCGCGTTTGAACGCATCGAGAAGGCCGGGCAGCGCCTGCGGGGCGCCCCAGACGCCGAGCGCGAACGCGGCGGAGAGGTCCGATTCGGGGTCCGTCAGCATCTTCAGGAGAGGCGCCATACCGCGGGGATCGCGCATTTCCGCGAGCGCCTGCGCGGCGCGATCGCGGAGCCACCAGTCCGATCCCGCCAGAAACAGAATGCAGTGCGGGACCACCTCGGGGGTCCTCACGTTGATCGCGATCGACGCCGCGAGGGCGGCCACCCCGCGATCCGGGTCGTTGTCCCGGTCGAGGAACGCCTGGATGAAGGGGGACCCGAGATGCTTCAGTCCCTCGATCGCGCGGTCGCGCGCCGGCCCGTAATTGTCACGAAATTCCTTGAGAAAGGTGTCGGCGACATGCGCGGGGTCCTGCGTTTCCAGGATTTTGATCGCCAGGTGGCGGACCTTGGGATTGGCGTCCGTCATCAGCGGGAGGATGTATTCGTTGAACCGGGGGTCCGACCCTTCACGGGTGAGCGCGGCGCTTAAGAGCGGCCCCAGGCCGGCAAGCGCCGCCTCCTGGACGCGGGGGGAGTCCGCGTTGCACCGGACCAGTAGCGGAGCGATGTTCGCTTCTTCCGGAAACTTCGCCAGGTATTGAATCGCCCGGTAGCGGATTTCCTCGTCGTCGTGTTCGAGGGCTTTACGCGCGACCAGCACGCTCTTTTTCGAGGGTGTCGCCTCGACGATCGCAAACGCCTTGCGGCGCACCACGGCGGAGGTGGAGGCGAGCGCCGGCAGGATGCTGTCGAGCGCGGGCTCGGAGGGATTGCGCTTCAAGAAGTCGAGCGCGATGAGCACGACTCCCGGATCGCTGCTGGCAAGCAAAGCGGGGACGTGGCTCGAAAATGACGCGCCGGCGATCTCCTCCACGGCCGTACCGATATTTTTTCGCGCGGCGTCGCCGTGTGGCGTCAGGAACGGGAAAAGCGCCGCGGCCGCTTCTTCGAATGGAAATCTCTGCAGAATGGCGATCGCGGACCTCCGAACGGGAGCGTCGTTCTCCGCCGCCATCCAGCCAACGTCCTCGGCTTCCAGTCCCGGGAGCGCCGCCAGCTTGCGCAGGAGGTCGTCCCGTTCGCCGTCCGTCTTCCACCCGTGCGCGCGCACCCGGGTGAGCAGGGCCCTCGCCTCGGGGGGCGCCGCTCGTCGCTTTTTTGTCCACATGGAAAAGGAAAGTGTAACTCCTGAAAGAAGGAGAGGGCCGGTCGAGTGGCGGGAGGGGGAAGGTTGAGGAGGGAAGGGCGGAAGAGCCGGAGGCGTGCCGTGGGGTCATCGGAACACTGTCCCCGCACGTCGCGTGGATCCCGCTGTTTCCGTTTGCTTCCCGATTCCGGCCACTGGCACGGAGGGCGGGGGAGCCGCTACTGAAGGTGACGCTTTCTGGCCATCCGGAACGTGCTGAGCCGTGCGCCTGGAACGGCAAGTGACTCATTCGAGACTCGTTGCGTCCGCGACGCCACCCGGGCACGAGAATCGCTCATAGAACGTACGAATGGCTCGCCAACACAGCGTTTCAGGACAGGGAGAGGACTCTCCCGCGCGCGGCTTTACCGCGCTTGAGATGGTCGTTTTCGTGACCATGAGCCGGACCCACGGCAGCTCACGATCGGGCCGGAACCGTGAGGGCGGCCTGACGCTCGTCGAGATGATCATCGCGATCGCGATCCTCGGCTTCATCCTGCTCGGTATCGCTCCGCTCTTCGTTGCGAGCGTGAAATCCAATTATTCCGCCAGTGAGTACACGAGTATCAACGTGATCGCGCGGGACCGGCTCGAGCAGCTCATGAACCTGCCGTTTCTGGACCCGCAGCTCACGCCGGGAGTCAAAGTGAACGACCTGCCGCCCAAACTGCCGGATCCGGTCACCGGGCTTCCACCCGCCGCCGGCGGCGTCGTGAATCCCTTCCGGATCACCTACCAGGTCATCCAGTACCAGATCCCGTCGGCGGCTATCGGCATTACGCCGGTCAACACGGCTTTCACGCCGACGCGGATCACGGTGGCGGGGCAGGCTTTTCACTACAAGCGCGTCGACGTGACGGTGACGGCCGGGTCCGGCCCGCTCGGGATCGGAGCGCGGCGCGCCCGGGTCAGCGGTTTCCTCCAGAGTCCCGCACCGACAGCGACGGGGTTTCTCTCGGTCGCGGACGGATGCGCGGTCGGGGCGGCGGCGCCATGCCCATGACGCGTGACCGCATCGAGGCGCGTCACAGCGAGGGTGGATTCACGCTGATCGAGATGATCGTCGTCGTCTTCCTCCTCGCGATCGCGATGCTCGGCATCCTTGCGGTATTCGACGCGAGCGCGCGGATCAACAAGAGCGAGCAGGAAGTCGCGGATGCCCAGGGGGCGGTCCGGTACGGGATTTACCAGATGACCCGTGCGATTCGCATGGCGGGCTCGGGCGGGGTTTTCGTGACGCAGGCCGTGTTGAACGCCGCCGATCTTCAGATGGGCGGAGTCAACGAGGGCTCCAACGGGCGCGGGTACGACAACGTGATCGGAGCGACGGTCGCCGATCTGAACGGCAACGCTCTTCCCGTGCGCGACGGGACGGACATGATCGAAGTGCGCGGAGTCATCAACTCGCCCCTTCTCGGGTTCGACCTCGACAGGGCGTCCAACGGTTGCGGCTCCTGCAACGGCGTGAATCCCCTGACCGCCAAGGTCATCACGGCCGACCCGCTGATCGGCACCCACGTCAACAACGACGTCGCTCAGCGGCCGCAGTTCGCGGCGATCGACGCCTACACCCTCGGCGCGGCCCCCGCCAGCCCGAGAGTCGTCCTGGTGAGCGGGAGCGATGACATCCACGAGGGTTGCTCGAGCCCCCTCGGCCCGCAGCGGTACCCCCAGCCCACATACAACGTCGGGTTGATCACGGCCCCGACCACGCTCGTTGCGACCAACACGTTTGGAAATGTCGATTTCACCAACGCCCTCGCGCGGGAGTTCAACACCGAGACCCCCGCCGAGGCCGCCGTGGTTTCCCAGGCGATCAACACCGCGCTCCGCCACGCGGGAATCCTGGACGACCTGCTCTTCTTCATCGACAACTCGGATCCGGCACATCCTGCCCTGGCCCAGGGCACCCGCCGGGGCGGGCGGTTCGAGATCGAGCGCCTGGCGGACGACGTCGAGGACATGCAGATCTCTTACGGTGTCGACGGAAACGACGACGATGCCGTTCGCCGCATTGCGCCCGTGGTGGCCGTCACGGATACCGATCTGAACGTCTCGACGCAGGTCGGCGGCGACGAGTGGTCGCCCAATGTGCCCGGGGAGGCGAACTTCTTGGCCACGGGCTTCATCCGCGCGCCCATACCCCCGGGGAGCCCGCCGGCGTACACGCACGGAACCCTGGCGACACACTGCCCGCGGCTTCACGGCGTGATGATCTCGCTCGTCGCCAAGTCGAAGGATCCGGATCCTCGATTCATTTCGCCTGCCGCGCTCGGCTTCCGGACGATGAACTCGCCCGGCACGCCGCTGACCGTCGCGACGTATCCGACCCTGCCGGGCGAGCCGCACTTCCGGCGGCGCGTCCAGACCTTGAAGATCAACCTCCGCAATTACGCGTTCCCGGGATGAGGCGCCTGATGATGAAGACCTTCGCTCGCATCGAAAAGCGCACCCTGCGCCTCAGACCCGCCGGATCGATCGCAGCGGCGCGGCAAGGGGAGCGCGGCGCGGCACTCGTGATCGCGATCCTCGTGCTCGCGATCCTGACCGTCGTTGGAATCGCGCTGATGCTCGTGACCAGCACCGAATCGCGGATCGCAGCGAACGAGTGGTCCGTCAACCGCGCCTTTTACGCTTCGGACGCCGGGATCCGCTGGGCTTCTGCGGAGTTGACCAACCCGAGGCTCTTCCTCGCGCGGCCCGAGTTCGCCTCTGCCTTTGGCACCGTCCTCTTTCAGATGCCGAGCCACCGCAACGGGGCAACCTTCTTCTCCGGAGAGTCCGACATCCTACCCGGGAAAGAGACCGACATCCAGGTCCGGGTCCAGTCGCCGAG
>JBBQDF010000051.1:0-10776 GCA_038319475.1 Thermoanaerobaculia bacterium | reverse complement strand
GGGCGCTGCGGCCGGAAAGCTACTCCGGCGCCGCCGTCGGGGTGAGCTTTTTCGGATCCTGGCGCCGGAAAACGAGCCGCGTCTGACGGGCGCCGTCTTTCTGCACGGTCACGGACTCGCGGACCCAGACCTGGCGGTCGGCGGAGAGACGCCACAGGCTCCTCTGGACGGCGGCGCGCGGGGTCTCGTCGGTGCCTGCGACGACTTCCAGCCACAGGGATTTCCCGTCATTGCCCCACCTGGCCGTCAGCGTCCCGCGCTCCTTGTTTCCGAGGGTCTTCTCGTACGCTCGCCCGTCGACGACCACTTCTTCCGCCAGGATGCGCGTGCGCGAGCCTCCGAGCGGCTGAATCCAGATGCGGTCGCCCGATTGCGTGACCTGCAGGACCGCGTTTTCCATTTTCGAGGAGCCGAGCGTGCTGCTCTTTGCGTCGATCTCCCAGATTCCCGTGAAGTCGGTCGGGCCCCCGTGCACTCCGGGACGGCCGGCCGGAGCGGGCCGCTTCCTGACGGGGCCCCGCGGCGCCGCAGGCAGGGCGGCGACCAGCGCGAGACCGACGACCGCGAGGATCGTGACGGCAAAGCCTCCCCGCTTCACGCCTGCGCCGCCTTTTTCGCCTCGACGAAAATCCGGCGGAGAAACCGCCCCGTGTGCGATGCGCGCACCCCCGCTACCGCTTCCGGCGTCCCTTCGGCGATGATCTGGCCTCCGCCGTCGCCGCCCTCCGGCCCGAGGTCGACGACCCAGTCCGCCGTGCGGATGACGTCCAGATTGTGCTCGATCACGACGACCGTGTTTCCCCTCTCCGTCAGAGACCTCAGAACACCGAGCAGCTTGCGGATGTCGTCGAAGTGCAGGCCGGTGGTCGGCTCGTCCAGCAGATAGAGAGTCCGACCCGTCGAGCGGCGCGCGAGCTCCTTCGCGAGCTTGACACGCTGCGCCTCGCCGCCGGAGAGCGTCGTCGAAGACTGCCCGAGCTGGATGTAGCCGAGCCCCACCTGCACCAGCGTACGGCAGATGTTCGCGATCGAAGGGATGTTTTCGAAGAGCTCGAGCGCCTGCTCCGCTGTCAGCCCGAGAATCTCGGCGATGGATTTCCCCTTGTAGTGCACCTGCAGGGTCTCCCGGTTGTAACGCTTGCCGGCGCACACGTCGCAGGTGACGTAGATGTCGGGCAGAAAATGCATTTCGATCTTGATCTGCCCGTCGCCGCTGCACGCCTCGCAGCGCCCCCCCTTGACGTTGAACGAGAAGCGGCCGGGCGCGTAGCCGCGGGCCCGCGCCTCCGGCGTCCGGGAGAGAAGCTCGCGGATCGGGTTGAAAACGTTGGTGTAGGTCGCGGGGTTCGAGCGCGGGGTGCGGCCGATCGGCGACTGGTCGATGTTGATGACCTTGTCGATCTCCCAGAGACCCTCGATCTTCTCGTGCGCGCCGGGACGGTCGGCGGCGCCGTGCAGGGCCCGGGCGAGGGCCTTGTGGAGGATGTCGTTGACGAGCGTGGACTTTCCGGAGCCTGAAACTCCCGTCACCGCCGTCATGACCCCGAGCGGAAAACGCACGTCCACGTTGTTCAGGTTGTGCTCGCGTGCGCCACGCACGACGAGGGCCTTGCCGTTGCCGCCCCGGCGCGTGTCCGGGATCGGTATCTCGAGCTCGCCCGACAGATATTTCGCCGTCAGCGACTCGGGGAAGTCTGCGAGCTCGTCCGGCGTGCCCTGCGCGACGATCCGTCCGCCGTGGACGCCGGCGCCCGGGCCGAGGTCGATCACCCAGTCGGCCGACCGGATCGTCTCCTCGTCGTGCTCCACCACGACGACGGTGTTTCCGAGGTCGCGCATCGAGATGAGGGTGTCGATCAGCTTCCGGTTGTCGCGCTGGTGGAGGCCGATCGAGGGCTCGTCCAGCACGTAGAGGACCCCCATCAGCTTCGACCCGATCTGCGTCGCGAGACGGATGCGCTGCGACTCGCCGCCCGAGAGGGACGCCGCGCCCCTCGACAGGTTGAGGTATCCGATCCCGACGTTCGCCAGGAAGCCCAGCCGGTCGCGGATTTCCTTCAGGATCTTGCCCGCGATCTCGCGCTCGCGCGGCGTCAGCGCGAGATCGTCGAAGAACGTGATGGAGTCGGAAATCGTGACGCAGGCGATCTCGTCGATCGAGCGTCCCCCGACCTTGACGGCGAGCGCCTCCGGCTTCAGGCGCCGTCCCGCGCAGGCGGGGCACGGTTCGGCGGACATGTAGGCCTCGAGCTCGAACCGGTTCTCGGGATTTTCCGTCTCGCGGTAGCGGCGCTCGAGCATCGGGATCAGGCCCTCGAACGAGGAGCGCCAGTGATACTCGCCGCGTTCCGCGACGTAGGAGAATTTGATCTCGTCCTCTCCGGAGCCGTACAGGATGACCTCCCGCGCGGCCTTCGGGATCTTCGAGAACGGCTGGTCGAGGCGGAATTTGTAGTGCTTCGCCAGCGTGGCCATCTGCCGCGATCGCCAGTTCGTCGAGCCCGGCTTCAAGATCGCGATTGCCCCGTCCTCGATCGATTTGTCGGGCGCGACGACGACTCTCTCCGGGTCCGCCTTCAGGATCGTTCCGAGGCCGGAGCAGTCGGCGCATGCGCCGTACGGCGAGTTGAACGAGAACAGCCGCGGCGTGATTTCGGTCAGCGACGTTCCGCAGTCGGGGCACGCGTAATTCGCGGAGAGGACCTCTTCCGGGCCGTCCGCCACGGAAAGCGTGACCAGGCCGCCGGAGACGCGCGTCGCCGTCTCGATCGAGTCGGCCAGGCGTTTGCGGTATTCCTCGTCCGCGGCTGGTTTGGCGACGAGCCGGTCGACGACGAGCTCGATCGTGTGCTTCTTCTGCTTGTCGAGCTCCGGCGGATCGTCCAGGTCCACGTACGCCCCGTCGATGCGCGCCCGCAGGAATCCCTCCTTGAGCATCTCCGCCATCTGCTTGCGGTACTCGCCCTTCTTCCCCGACACGTACGGGGCGAGCACCACGAACCGGCTGCCTTCGGGGAGACGCAGGGCGCGATCGACCATCTCCTGGACCGTCTGCGCCTGGATAGGGCGTCCGCATTTCGGGCAGTGGGGCTTGCCGATCGACGCGTAGAGGAGGCGAAGGTAGTCGTAGATCTCGGGTACGGTGCCGACCGTGGAGCGCGGGTTTTTGGACGTCGTGCGCTGCTCGATTGAGATGGCCGGCGAAAGGCCTTCGATCGAGTCCACGTCGGGCTTCTCCATCTGCTCGAGAAACTGGCGGGCGTAGGCAGAGAGCGATTCCACGTACCGGCGCTGTCCCTCCGCAAAAATCGTATCGAACGCGAGCGACGACTTGCCGGACCCGGAGACGCCGGTCACGACCACCAGGCGGTTGCGCGGGATGTCGCACGAGACATTCCGGAGATTGTGCTGACGCGCGCCGCGGATTCGGAGAAATTCCATGGGGAGGGTGATTGTATGGAAAGTTCAAGTTGAGAGTTGAGCGTTGGACAGTTGATAACCCGCCTCCCGCCTGCCGCCTGCCGCCTGCCGCCTTCCCTGATACCGTGGCCGATCGTGTTGACCCCGGCCGCGGCTCAATTCGCGCTCCTCGCCTTTTCCTCTCTCTTTTCCGTCATCAACCCGATTTCGGCGGCGCCGATCTTCGTTGCGCTGACCACCGGTACGCCCGCCGACCGGCGACGCGCCGCAGTGAGGGCATGCCTCGCGGCGGCCGCGGTGCTCGCGGTCTTCGCGGCGGCGGGAGGCGCGATCTTTTCGTTCTTTCAGATCACGGTCCCGGCGTTTCAGATCGCCGGAGGCGTGCTCTTCACCACGATGTCGCTCCGGGAAATGCAGGACCCCGATCGGAAGAAGATTTCGGCGGACGACGCCGAGAAGCTCGATCCCTCCGTCGTGCCGCTCGGAATTCCGGTGATCGCCGGACCCGGCGCGATCTCCGCGATGATGGTCCTCGTCGGCCAGGCGCCGGACGCCGGGCATCGCATCGCTCTTGCCGCGGCGCTCACGGCGAGCATCCTCATTACGCTCCTGGTCCTCTTCGCGGCGCCCGCGATCGTCGAGCGGATCGGTCCGACAGGACAGCGCGTGGTGGCCAAGATCATGGGGCTCGTGACGACGGTGATCGGCGTGCAGTTCATCTTAAACGGCGTCACCACGGTAATGGTGGACGTCCTCAAACAGGCAAAGGGCGGCTGAAGGCCCGATTTTTCGTGTCCTCCCCGCTCACGGACCAGCCTGACGCGGCCGTAACCGCCATTCGGTGGCCGGGCCCGGCGTATACTTCCGTGCTCTCAAAAAAAACAGAATGCCCGCCCTGAAAGTGTTGATGGTGGAGGAATCCGCGGCGGACGCGGAGCGCGCGCTCGAAGAGCTGCGCCGGGGAGGGTACGTCGTCGCCGTCGAGCGCGTGACGACCGCGGGCCAGATGGAAGCGGCCCTCGCCCGCGAGCGGTTCGAGCTCGTTCTCTCGGGATTCGAGCTGCCCGGGTTCGGCGCCCTGCCCGCTCTTTCGATCCTGAAAGAGCTCGACCTCGACGTTCCGTTCCTGATCGTCTCGAGGACAATCGGAGAGGAAACCGCGGTCCGCGCGATCAAAGCGGGCGCGCACAACTGCATCACCCACGAATTCCTCGCGCGGCTCTGCCCCACGGTCGACCGGGAGCTGCGGGAGGCGCAGATCCGACGGGAACGGCGGCTCGCCCGAAAAGCGCTGCGGGAAAGCGAAAACAGGTTCCGAACTCTCGCCGAAACGGCGTCCGACGCGATTCTGACGGTCGGCGACGACGGCCGTATCCTGTATGTCAACGGCGCGGCCGAACCGATCTTCGGACACCCGACGTCGGCTCTGATCGGCGAGCCGCTCTCGATGCTTCTCCCGAGCCATCCCTACGGCGGGCCGGAGGGGCCCGCGACGTGGAAGGCGACCGGCCCCGGGGAGGCTCTCGAGCTCTCGGGAAGACACGCCGGCGGCCGCGACGTGCCGCTCGAAATTTCGTTCGGCGAATCTCTTCGGGAGGGGCGCCGGCTCCTGACCATCATCGCGCGCGACGTCAGCGAGAGACGGGAGGCCGAGAAAGTCGTCCGCGATTCGGAGGCGCGTCACCGTCTGCTCTTCGAACGCAATCTCGCGGGCGTCTACCGTACGACGCTCGACGGAAGCGTGCTCGACTGCAACTTCGCGTTCGCGCGGATCTTCGGCTACGACTCCCCGGAAGAGGTGTCCGCCGTCCCCGCCGTGAACTTCTACCTCACGCCCGAGGACCGTACGGAGTCGCTCCGGGCGCTGGGTGAGAAGCGCCGCATGACCAACCGCGAGCAGAAGATGCGACGGCGCGACGGCGGGATCGTCTGGGTGCTCGAGAGCCAGAGCCTGGTCGATGGCCCAAAGCCGGGAACGCTCATCATCGAGGGTACCCTGGTCGAGATCACGGAGCGCAAGCGCGCCGAAGAGGAGCGGGAGGCGTCGCTCTCGCTCGTCCGCGCGACCCTCGAGGCCACGGCGGACGGACTGCTCGTCATCGGCGCTTCGGAGCGCATCCTGACGCTCAACCAGAAATTTCTCGATATGTGGCGGCTGCCCGCCACTTCTCTCGAGGGGAGCGATCATCGTCTCGCCCTCGCGGCCGCGGCAAGCCAGATGAAAGACCCGGCGAAGTTCTTCGACCTGATCGAGCGCCTGCGGGAAACCCCCGAGGCTGAAAGTCAGGATGTCGTGGAATTTCACGACGGACGCGTGTTCGAGCGGTTTTCCCGACCCCAGCGCGTCGCCGGCATTCCCGTGGGAAGGGTTTGGAGCTTCCGCGACGTGAGCGAGCGCAAACGCGCGGAGGACGCCCTGCGCGCCTCCGAGACGCGGTACCGCACGCTCTTCGAACGGAACCTCGCGGGCGTGTACCGGACGACGCTCGAGGGCCGCATCCTGGACTGCAACGACTCGTTCGCCCGGATGTTCGGCTATGGCACGCGCGAAGAGGTGCTCGGCCAGCCGGCGTGGGACTTCTACTGCAGTTCGGAAGACCGTGAGGCGGCCATCGGGAGGCTCCGCGAGCGCCACTCGCTCTCGAACTACGAATCGTGCCTGCGCCGCAAGGACGGGACGTTCGTGTGGGTCCTCGAAAACGGAAGCGTCATCGACGGGGTGGACGGAAAGCCGGAGATGATCGAGGGCACCGTCATCGACATCACAGAGCGCAAGCGCGCCGAAGAGCAGGTGAAGCACCTCGCCTTTCACGATGCGTTGACCGGCCTCCCCAACCGCCTGCTCTTCCAGGACCGCCTCCGAATGGCCGTGCTGAACGCCCAGCGCTCCGAAGACCGCCTCGCGACGCTTTTTCTCGACCTGGACCGGTTCAAAGTCATAAACGACTCGCTCGGGCACTCGATCGGAGACGAGCTTCTGCGCGGGGTCGCGGAACGTCTCGGGAGCTCCGTGCGTGAAGGCGACACGGTCGCGCGGCTCGGCGGCGACGAGTTCACGGTTCTGGTTCCGGGGATGACGGAGGACGAGGACGCCGCGACGATCGCGAAAAAGATTCTGACGGTACTGCGGCTGCCGTTCGTCGTCGATGGGAGGGAGCTCTTCCTCACGACTTCGATCGGAGTGGCGATCTACCCCGCGGACGGGGAAACGGCGGAGACGCTCGTGCGCAACGCGGACACGGCGATGTACCGCGCCAAGGAACAGGGCCGCGACAACTGTCAGCTCTACACGCCGGCGATGAACTCACGCGCGCTCGAGCGGCTGTCCCTCGAGAGTCGCCTGCGCCAGGCGATTCATCACGAGGAGCTGGTCCTCCGGTACCAGCCGCTCGTCGACTTGAAGACCAACCAGATCCGCGGAGCCGAGGCACTCATCCGGTGGGAGCATCCCGAAATGGGGCTGCTCGCCCCGGGCGAGTTCATCCCGGCGGCTGAGATCTCCGGGCTGATCGTTCCCATCGGGGAATGGGTGCTCCACGCCGCATGCGCGCAGGCGCGCGCGTGGCAGCGCCTCGGGCATCCGCGGCTCGCGGTCGCGGTCAACCTCTCGGCCAGGCAGTTCCAGCAGGCGGACCTCGTCTCTCAGGTCCGTGCGGCGATCGAGGCCGCCGATCTCGCCCCCGAGTTCCTGCACCTCGAAATCACCGAGTCCAACGCGATGCAGAACGCCGAGGTGTCGATCAGCACCCTGTGGGACCTGAAGAACCTGGGAGTCCAGCTCTCGATGGACGATTTCGGAACGGGCTACTCGTCGCTCAACTACCTCAAAAGATTCCCGATCGACCGGCTCAAGATCGACCAGTCGTTCGTGCGCGACGTGACGACCGATCCCGACGACGCGGCCATCGCCTCGGCCATCATCGCGATGGCGCACAGCCTGGAGCTGACCGTCGTGGCGGAGGGTGTCGAGACGGAACCCCAGCTCGCCTTTCTGCGAGACCAGAAGTGCGACGAAATGCAGGGCTATCTCGTGAGCCGTCCGGTCCCCGCCGGTCGTTTCCTCGAGCTGCTCCAGGAAGTCCGCAAGGCGGCGCCGCGGAAAAGAAAAACGGAGCGCGCACCTCGCGCGGCTCCGGGCGGAAGGGCGCCGTCGAACGCGGCCGTCCCTCCGCTTCCAGATCAGCCCGCAAGGTCCCGAAAGCAACGGACTGGCCTGGAGAATCGAACTCGCGGAATTCCGTCCTGAACCCTGAACTCTCAACTCTCAACTTTCAACACTCAACGCTCAACGCCGTTTTCCCTGGACATCTCGAGCCCCGGCCGGCCCGGACCGTAGTAATCGCCGATCGTGCGCCGGCGCCGGAAGCCAAGGCGTTCGTAAAACGCGAGCGCCGGCGTGTTTCGCAAGTCGACTTCCAGAAGGGTCTCGCGCGCGCCCGCGATGGTCAGACGCGCGATCGCTTGTTCCAGCAGCGCCGCTCCGACACCGCCCCTCCGGTGAGCGGCAAGCACGTCGAGCGTGACGATCCGTCCGACGCGAGCGGGCGCCCGATGGGCGAGACAGAACCCGATCAGAAGCTCCCCCCGGTGCGCGATGACCGCTTCCCGCGTCGCCAGAGAGATCAGTCGCCGCATCTCGCCGGGGGGGTAGGCGATCCCGGGATCGAAACAATCTCTGTCGAGCGCGACGAGGGCATCGAAGTCCGCCTGCGAGTAATCGCGGAGAGAAAAATCCAGAGCCACGGCAGTTTCGATTCTGACGCAGGAGCGGAGCGTTGCCGCCCTCTACCGATTTCTCATCGACCTGTCCGCCTCGCGTTTCAGCTCGCGGTCGCGGATCGCGTCGCGTTTGTCGTGCAGCTTCTTGCCCTTGACGAGGGCGATCTCCGCCTTGGCGCGCGACCCCTTGAAATACAGAGACAGCGGAACGCAGGTCACACCCGAGGTCGCCACCGCGGCCGCCCATTTTGAAAGCTCCCGCTTGTGAAGCAGCAGCTTGCGGTCGCGCTCCGGCGCGTGATTCGTCCACGAGGCGGAGCCGTAGGGCGAAATGTGCGCGCCGACTAAGTAAGCCTCGCCGTCGCGGAAGTGAACGTAGGAGTCCTTCAGCTGCGCCCGTCCCTCGCGCAGGGACTTCACCTCGGAGCCCAGTAGCGCGATCCCCGCTTCCATCCGGTCCTCCACGAAATATTCGTGAAACGCCTTGCGGTTGGACGCGATCGGCGACGTCTTCTTTTCTTTCGCGGCCTCGGGGCGGCCCCTTCCCCCGCCTTTCATCCCGCGGTCTCCGGGAGGTCGTTCCGGAAAGCGCGTCCGGCAGGACTTCGAAGGAGCTCGCAGAAGCGCCGGGCGAGCTCCGGGTCGAACTGCGTCCCCCCCTTTGCCGTGAGGATGTCGAGCGCCGCCTCCTCCGCGATGGGCGAGCGATACGAGTGCGCGGCCGTCATCGCGTCATACGCCTCCGCGATCGCGAGGACGCGCGAACCGAAGGGGATCCGTTCTCCCGAGAGCGCGTCGGGATACCCGGCGCCGTCGTACCGCTCGTGGTGGTGGCGGACGAGGGGCGCGACGGGATAAGGAAATTCGATTTTCTCCAGAATGTCCGCCCCGATGACGGTGTGCCGCCGCACGAGGGTTACCTCCTGCAGGTCCAGGGGTCGCCGGCCCGCGAGCCGCTCGTACGGGACCTCCACCTCGCGCAGCCCGATGTCATGCAGGAGACCCGCGACCGTGAGCTGCTCGACGCCCTCGGGGGAGAGCCGCAGCGCGCCCGCAAACCGGCGACACAGAGCGCCGACCGCGTACGAGTGCGCCTTCAACTGCGGGTACGCGCGGAGCCCCGGCTCGAGAAGCGCCTTCACGAGGCTGCGGTAGGCCTGCCGGTAGCGCTCCCCGGCCGCGGACTGCAGGACCGCGGCGCGGATCCCGCGGTGGACTTCCTTCAGAGCCTCTTCTGCCGATTCGTCGGGGGGGCGGGAAAAAAGAAGACTGACGAGGATCGTACGCACCCCGGAGGAGATCACCGACGTCTGGACCCCGGCGAAGCCCTGGATCTCGCCTGTCCCGCGGCCGAGGGGAAACTCCGTGGAAAACCGCTTCTGCTGCGCCGGGTGCAGGTCGGGAGCCGCGGAGGCGATTACGGGAAGGAGGTTTTCGACCAGCGCGATCCGCGCGTCCTCGGAGAGAGCGCGACGCGCCCCGATCTGGATCTGGACCTCGTCGTGCGTCCACGTGGAAAACGCGACCGCATCGATGTCGGGGGCGAGAAGAAGCGAGCTCCAGAATCCTCGGAAGACCAGTTCTTCGCGTGAGACGGGGCGGTTCGAAGTCACCGCGCGGGCCGCGACGGCGGCGGGGGGCCGCGGCAGGAGCTCCGCCGGCCCTCCCTCCGACTCCGGCCCGACGGAGAAGAGCGGCGGCGGCTCCGGAAAGTCGTCGAAGGAGCCGTTATCCTCGTCGGGCCGGTACAGGGCGTCCGCATCTTCCTGAGCCATCGCTTCGGGCGCGGCGATGGAGCTTCCATCAAACGATTCGACGACGGCGGCGACGCGCGCAGCCAGCTTCTCCGCCACGGGCAGGTCCTCCGCCGCGAAGAACGCTCCCCCGAGCTTGTCCTGGAGCTCCAGGATCGCAACCATCCGCGAGCCGACGTAGGCGGGGGCGGCCAGCATCCGCGCGTATTGCTCCCGGTCCATCGAAGCCGCCAGAGGCCCCGCCTCGCGGGCGGAATTGGCGTAGGCGGGCCGGCGGTGCTTCTGCACCCATTCGACCAGCGGGTGGGAAGGCTCCAGGAAGTCTTCCGGTCCCAATCGCGAGACATACCCGAACGATCCGGCCAGCCGGAAGTCCCCCGCCGGCCCCATCGCATAGCAGCGGGCGCGTGCCACCCGCAACGCCGCCCGCGAGTCCGCGAGAACGGCCGCGACCACGTCTTCCAGGCGCCGAGCGACCATCTGCCCGAGTGTAACGGATCGAAATCCGCGCCCGGAAAGGTGGCGCGGCGGCCACAACTCTGTGGCGCCGCGACCACAGGAAGGCCCATTCGCGGCCCGCGTCCCCGCGTTCAAGCCCCTGGACTGCGGCAATTTACCGATCCTCGCCCACCTGGCACCGATTCTGCGGAGCGAACGGCGGAACGAACTGCTTGCGAGCCCAGACCACACTCAAAACGACCGTCTCGATCGAGGGCGTCGGGCTCCACTCGGGCCACCCCGTTCGCGCCGTTTTCCGCCCCGCGGCGGTCGGCCACGGGCTGGTCTTCGTCCGGACGGACCATCCGGATTCTCCGATCCCCGCGCGCCTCTCGTCGGCGAGCCTATTCGATTACGCAACGACGCTCTCCCACGGGGGAGTGTC
>JBBQDF010000050.1:0-10803 GCA_038319475.1 Thermoanaerobaculia bacterium | reverse complement strand
CGATTTGCAACCCTGAACGTTCAATGAACAATTCCAAAATGGACGACACCGAGATCCCGGCGTGGTTTTCGGACGTCCGGTTCAAGAAGGCCGATCTTCACTGTCACTCGGTCTATTCCACCTTCAAGTACTTCCGGATCGCCAACACGCGGGATTCCTACAACCGGCCGGAAGAGGTCTACCGCGTCGCGAAGGAGCGGGGCATGGACTTCGTCACCCTGACGGACCATGACTCGATCGACGGGTGTCTGTATCTGTTGAACCTCCATCCCGACCTCGACGACTTCTTTATCTCCGAAGAGGTCGAGACCTGGTTTCCGGACACGCGCCAGCGGATCCACGTCAACGTCTTCGACATCGACGAGCGCCAGCACCGGGAAATTCAGCGTCTGCGCGAGAACATCTACGACCTCCACGCGTGGCTGAAGCAGGAGGGAATCCTCGCCTCCGCGAACCATATGTTCCAGAACTACCGGATGCGGAATTCCCCCCGCCAGTACTTCGAAGAGATGCTCCGCATGTTCGACGTCTTCGAAGTGAAGAACGGCGCGATGGCCTCGCAGCACAACCGGCTGATCGAAGACCTGATGGCGGTGGTGCGCGAGAAACGGGGGGCGGTGTCGCTCGTGGCGGGATCCGACGCCCACACCCTGGCGCCGCTCGCGAAGGTCTACACCGTCGCCGAGGCGGAGACCCCGCGGGAGTTCCTCGCGCGGATCCGCTCCGGCGAGTGCTTCGTCTGGGGAAGCGAGATGGGGTTCCGCGTTCTGCTGTCGGACGTGTACCAGATGGTCTTCCGGTACTACGGCAGCGTGCTCGACTGGCGCAACCCCGAGTTCACGCGCGGCGAGAAGGCCCGCCATCTGGCGCTCGCGGCGATGGGGGCGCCCTTCTCGGCGGCCGGAGTTCCTTTCGCGCTGACCTCGCTCAATTATCTGAAACAGATTTTCGTCTCGCGCCGGATCGGGCAGGAGCTTCTCGAGAAGATCGCGGACCCCGAGAAACCTTCCTGATCCGGAACGAGACCGTCCCGGCGGAGAGCGCTAGCGGCGCGCGGAAGCGGCGGCAGGACTCCGACACCCCCGCCCCGAAACTTCTGATCGGCGCGCACCACTCGATCGCGGGAGGAGCCCATCGCGCGGTCGAGCGGGGCGTATCCACGGGCTGCCGGGTCCTTCAGATTTTCGTCAAGAACAACAGCCGCTGGATCGGGAAGGAAATCACGGACGGCGAGGCCCGGGAGTTCCGGCGCACCGCCCGCGCGGCCTCCTTTTCGCACGTGGTCGCGCACGCGTCGTATCTGATCAACCTCGGCTCCCCCGCCGCCTCGCTTCGCGCGCAGTCCGCGGAGGCGCTCGCCGACGAGATCGCGCGGTGCGGGCGCCTGGGCATTCCGGCGCTCGTCCTCCATCCCGGCTCTCACGGCGGCGAGGGCGAATCGGCGGGAGTGGCCCGGATCGCCGCCGGCCTCGATCACGCACTCGAGCGCACCGCGGGCGTTCGGGTGCGCGTCCTGCTCGAGACGGCCGCGGGGCAGGGCAACTCCGTCGGGCACACGTTCGAGCACCTGCGCGACATTTTAGGAGCGCTCCGCAGGCCCCGCCGCGTCGCCGTCTGCTTCGACACCTGCCACGTGCATGCCGCAGGGTACGACGTCGTTTCGCGGCGCGGGTGGGAGGACACGGTCAACGCTTTGACGCGCACGGTGGGACTCGATCGCCTGCACGCGATCCACGTCAACGACTCCAAACGCCCACGAGGATCCCGTGTCGACCGGCACGAGCACATCGGGAGGGGCACGATCGGGGAGGCCGGCTTTCGCAATCTCCTCTCGGACTCCCGACTGCATTCGATCCCGAAGTTTCTCGAGACCCCCAAGGACGAGGCTCTCGATTTTGACCGGACGAACCTCGACACGCTCCGCCGCCTGACGCGTGAAGGCCCTCCGTCGGGATGATTGGTATCGGACACCAGTGACCGAGATCAGGCACGAGGACGCCGGTCTGGACGTTCTCGAGGCGCCTCCGCGGCCCTTGTGAATGCGAAGAGCGCCCTCTGAGGCGGATTCTGCGGCCACGCAGGCGCTAGGAAAACTGTTCGCGTCGAGTCAGACGGAGCATTCGTCGGCGGACCGCAAACCATCCCACGAGCGAAACCAGCGTGGCGCCGCTCAGGATGGCGCCGAGCACGAACCCGTCCGGCATGTAATGCAGCTCGATATCGTGCCGGCCGGCGGGGGCGATGAAAGCCAGGAAAGCGTGGTTGTACCCGAGCAGGGTCGCGGGAGAGCCGTCGATGCTGAGCTTCCAACCGCGCCACGCGGTGAAAGACGTGGCGATCAAGGAGGGGGCTTCAGCGACCACCTTCGCGGAGAACTTCTGCGGGTCGTACGAACGGGTTTCGACCGTAGCCTTCCCATTGGGAATCCAACGTCCGGGCGGCATTCCCGGGAGCTTTTCGACGACCCCCTGATTGCTGAAGCTGCGGATGTCCGAGAGGATCCGCAGCCGCTTCTGTCCGTTCGGTTCCACTTGAAATTCCCGCGGCACAAAGGCCCTGGGCAGCACGTTCGGGTTCTCGACCAGACGCAAACCGAGTTCTTCCCGGATCATGGGCCACCCGGCCGGAATCGGAGTGATCCCCGGAATGAGGAAGTACTTCACGTTCAAGAACGAAAGGAACGGTTTCGACGCATCGTCAATCCGGTTGAACCAGACGGGCTGAGGAATGCACCAGAGTGGGTACGTCTCGACGAGAGGTTTGAACGTCATCGCTTCGTAGCCGCGGACGTCTTCCAGCTCATAAAGCGCGGAAATGTTCGGGAAAAACGTAAACCCGACGGAGGTCGTTCGGAAGGGCTGATTCCGGGGTATGCCGTCGAGAAGGTGCAGCGGAGGGTAGAAGGCCCTGTTCGGGGCGACCGGATAGAGCCAGGACGCCTCTGACGACCTCTGGACGAGGACGAGACCGAGAAGGATCGTCCCTCCAAGCCTGAGACTTCCGGAAGTTTTAACGGCCCACCAGAGGAGAGCCACGCAGAGAGGAACAAACTGAAGCAGGAACTGCGACTGCAGGTAGTCGAGGGGCATCTGTAACATCAGCACCCGGCCCTCCGTCACGAGGTAGCCCACAACCAGTAACGAAGCCGCGGCGACCAGCAGGAGCCGAAATGCCCGATCGACCGATCCCTCCAGAATCCTTTCCATCCCGAGCGCCGCAAGTCCCGCGATCGAAAAGGCAGCGAGGAAGACCAGCCGTTCGTTCAGGGCGATGTCGAACAGGGGCAAGGCGGAGACCACTCTCGTGATACCGGGCGCTGAGGTCCAGAGCGCAACGCCGAGCGCACCCAAACCAAGTAGCGCCCATTTCACTCGTCTCGCGGAAATGAGGCCTACGGCGGCCAAGGGGAAAAAGAGGGAACCCATGTACGCGACGGAGGCCGACTGCCCCTCCGTTGCCCCGCCGTGGCCGGAACTGCCAAAAGCGTACGGGATGAAGAGCTGCTGCAGGCGAAACAGTGCCTTCGGCAGCGTCACGGATTTCTTGACGTGCGCGTACCAGGCGTTGCGGAACCAATATTCGGAGGTATGGGGCAACGCCTCGACATGAGGGAGGAGGATCACCGCCGTCAGACCCAACGTGATCAAGCCGGCAAGGAACGAGAGAAGAACCGCTCGAACGCGGTCCGAACCGGTCTCGCCTCTCAGAGCGAACAGGAAGTAGAGGCCCGCGGCGGCCACGGCGTGCAGGAGGGTTTCGCTATGACCGGCCGTGATGATCAGCAGGAGCGAAACCACCGTGATCCCGACGGCCCGTCCGCTCCTTTCCTTCGCGAGTTTCGAAAGGCCGAGGAGCAGAAGCGGGAAGGGAGCGATCGCGGGAGACAACGGGTAGCCCAGGAAAAAAAGGACGTAGTCGCTGAAGGCCCAACCCACCGCGCCAACGCAACAGGCGATCAGCGGCAGGCCGAGATCCGCGAAAAAAAGAAATCCGCAGAGAAGGGCGAGGAACAATGTGAAGGACATCTCGAATGTCCACGCCTGGGCGAGAGGCAGGAGCATGCCGATCCAGGTGGAAGGGTGAAGCACTGCGGGTTGCTGCATCGCGAGCAGGGGCTCGCCGGCCAGGATGAATCGATTCCAGAGCGGAAGCCGTCCATTCTTCACGGCGTCCCGGACCGCCTTGCGCCACGGAATTTCCTGCTGCACGACGTCGCCCAGGAGGGGCGTCCTGGAGGGGCCGATCCCCACCTCATGCGCGATTGCCGCGAGAGGATGCGCCTGATAAGCGATGTCGAGCGGCGCGTAGACCCCTCCGGTGAAGACGGCGCGGCCGGTGATCAGGATCGGCGCCAGGATGAGAAACGCGCAGGACTGCCAGGAAAGCCGTTGCACATACCGCCGGGCCAGGAACAGGCCGATGCCTGTTGCGAAGAGATAGACCGCGACCGACCTGAGGATCATCATCGGCGCGTGAGAGTAATTTACGAACTCACGATGCGCAACGCTTCGGTCACGACGATCTTCGGGCGATGATCACCGTGTAGAACGAAGGAGCTCCCAGCGAAATGGCGTTTTTCTCGGCGTCGATCAGGCGACTGAGGACGTCTTCTCGTTCGGAGTCGGCGGCGTTGGAAAAATCCAGGTGCGGGTGAATGACCGACAAGAAGGTGCCGCCGTAGTCGCGTCGCAGCTCGATGTCGAACCTCTCCGACACTTGCCGAACGATCTCCGAAGAGCGAATCGCCTCGCTGGGATCCTTCCCATCCACCGGCAGCTGAAGGTGTCTCCGCCGGCGCACCGATTTCGGTAGTTTTCGGTAGACTTCGTCCGCCTCACGCAGGAGATCGCGATTCCATTCCGATTGGGAAGGGCCGATGTATTCATCCATGTACACCAGCCCTCCCGGCCGAAGGGCGGCGCGGACGGCGTCCAAACAGCCTTCGAGATTCGAAACGTGATGGAGCGATTGCTGAAAGAACGCCCCCTCGCACGACGCTTCGGCGAGCACCAGCGTGTCCAGGTCGCCGAGCACGTATTCCATGTTGGTCAATCCCTGCTGGGTCGCCTGGTTCTTCGCGACCTCGAGAGAGCGAGGCGAAATGTCAATTCCGGTCACGGATGCACAAATCCCGCAACCGCGCAGATACCGGTCCAAGGTCCCGTCTCCGCATCCCAGACTGATCCCATGACCCCGCGCCCCCAACCTGGACGAGAGTCCGTCGAGTGGCCAGACGTTCGGGTCGCCTGTCACACGCCGATTGACGTACCGGCGGACCACCGGCTCATGAAGCCAGGTTGTCAGAGACTCGCCGGCCGCGACTCGGCCCCAAAATCTCGCAGTTTTCGCGAGACGAAGGTTTTTTTTCAGGTCATCAAACATGGACTTCTTCTACGTTCGAGAGTGTTCGTCGGGACGATCGCCAATCCTAAGCCCGCAGAAGGTCGCGATTCATGACCAGGTTCCCGCGCCCGAGGGTCCGCCTCTTCGCCTTGCTCGTCGGGGCGATCTTTATGACTCTGATGTCGGTTCGGAAGCTCTCACCTTTTCGGGATCTCCTCCACCTTCCCGCGACTCCCTTCGACCGGGGCGACCCTGCCGCAGCGGCTGCTTTTCTCTTCCTTCAAACGGCTGAGCGGGTGATTCCACCGGGAGAGACCGCGACGGTCATGACCGAGCCGCGGGACGCCGCCCGAGAGAGCTCGCTATTCGGTCTCTCCATCGCACTGATTCCCGGACGGCGGTTGCTCCCCTCGGCTCAGTGGAGCGTTTTCACACCCGAGCTTTCGGCTGAGGTCCGCTACGTCATCGTCTTAGGGCCGAGGCCCGCTACTGAGCCGGGCTCTCTGGTTCATGCGGATCCGCTCGGAACCGTCTGGAGGCGAGAGCGCCGATGAGAAGCGGGTTTCTCTGGCTTTTGAGCTTCCTGATCTTTCCGCTCGCCGGTTGGCCTCTGCTCGGGCATCCCATCTATCGGCGACTCGGGTTCGTCTCTCGGTTAATGCTCTCGGGCGCGGTGGGGTGCATCGCGGTCACCACGGCAATGACGGTCTCAACCGTTTTCCACTTCTCCTGGCAACCGGCTTTGCTCGTGCCGGCAAGCATGGTGATTTTAATCGGAGCGCGGCTTCTGATCGGGCTCACCCCCGATCCGCCGAGGCCCCGTAGAGGTGACCGCTTTCGGTACTTCGAATGGATCGCTTTGAGCGTGATTTTCATATCTTCATGCGCAGCTACTCTGGCGGCCACTTCAGCGTCCGCGACCTCGGCCGATCTCGTTCTCTTCTGGGGGCCAAAGGCGATGGCGTTCGCAAAGGCCCGGGGGGTTGACGCGGCATACCTCAGCGATCCACTGCTCAGATACCAGCACTTTTCCTACCCTCCTCTCGTACCAAACGCCTACGCCCTGGCCACGCTACTGGCGGGCCGTTTTTCCTGGCTGGCAGCGGTCATGACGTTTCCGCTGTTATTGGTCGCGCTGGGGCTCGCTTTGCCGGGAATCTTCCGGGGATGGTGTTCGCGCCACGCCGCGCTTGTCGCCTCGGCGTGTGTGATCGCGTCTCTCGCCCTGATTGGGCAGACGTACCTCATTGCGGGGAACGCCGATATTTTTCTCCTCACGTTCGAGGTGCTCGCCATCGCCGTGCTCCTCGGAACGGAAAGGGGGGGCAAGGCGTCGCTTCTCCTTTCGGGAATTCTTTTCGCTGGCGCCGCGTCCGCGAAAGTAGAGGGGCTTCCATTTGTGGTTGCGGCGGGGCTGTTGTTCCTGCTGCTCCTTGCTTCACGACGCGGATTCCGGCGCCCCGCTGCCGCCGCGCTGTTGCTCGGCCCGACAGCGATCGTCGTGGCGATCTGGTTCTTCTTCGAGAAATCTCGCCTTGGCGTTCTCGGCTACGAGAGCTACGGTCCGTTTCTGGAAGCCGACTGGAGGTCTTCCGGACGCGTCGTTTGGATGACCGCCCGCGCACTGGCCAGCGCGGGAGTTGGGCTCCCATGGATGCTCCCGGTCGCTGCACTGGCCGTCTCGGTTCCACGTAAACGCGAAGCTCTTGTTCCCGTTCTGACGGCGTTCGTTCTGACGGTGTTCTTTCTGTTCACATATCTCCATGGCGGAGATCCCAGTCTTTTGATCAGCTGGTCGGCTGGGCGAATATTTGCGGTCATATCTCCGCTGCTCATCGTGGCGTCCGTTGCCGGTCTCAAATCTGAATGCCCATCGGTGGAAGCCGCGGACCCTTGACCTTGCGCCGGCCCTGAAGGCGCCGCACCGCAGCTCTCGCTCCCGCGGCGAGAAGACCGCCCGCGCACGCCGCGACTCCCGGCAGGAACGCGGGGGGGCGGTAGGTGACGCGCACGTGATGAACGCCCGCCGGAATCCGGATCCCGACGAACGCGTGGTTGACGGTCTCGATCGGGTAGGCGCGGCCGTCCCCCAGCGCGCACCAGCCGGGCCAGTCTGGAAGCGACGTGACCGCCAGGAACGGCGCGTCGGAAGCCGTGTCGAGGAGCAGGTCCGCCCCCGAAGCGCGCACCGAGAGACCCGCGGCGGGATTCGGCTCGACGCGCGCGGCGCCGCGCACCCACACGGTTTCGGAAAAATCCGTCGCCGACGCCATCGCCGCGAGGATCGCCTTCTCTTCAGGAAGCGCAATGACCTGGCGCGGTGCGAACGCCCGTGGCAGCGCCCGCGGGTTTTCGAACACCGCCGCCCCGTGAGAGCGCGCGAGGAGGGTCCAACCCGGAGGGAGCGGTGCGTCCGGCGCCGAGATTGCGAACCGCAGACCGAGAAAGGAGAGGAACGGCCGGTTGAGGTCGTCGATCCGGTTGAAGGACGCGGGCTGCGGGACGCACCAGAGAGGGAACGTGTCGAAGAAGCGGTCCAGCACGATCGACTCGTAACCGCGAACGTCTTCGAGGCCGAAGAGCGCCCCGCTGTTCGGCTCCAGGTCCGCGCCGGTCGCGCCGACGCGGGCCCCGCTGGCGGATAGCCTTTCGAGAACAGGAGCGGGAGACGCGACGGCGCTCGCTGCGATCGTGGGGTACGTCGCGCCCATTTCGAGCCCGCGCTCGACGACCAGCAGAACCACGGCCGCCGCGGCCATCCCGCCGCTCCGTCGCCGCCAGAACAACGCGACCATCCCCAGAAAAGCCACGGGCACGACCTCGAAGAAAAACTGCGTCCAGACGAAGGCACCGGGAAGGCCGCGCTCCGCGAGCACCCCGGCGGCGGAAATCCGCGCGGCGGCGAGGAGGAGAAGGACCCCCCCTGCGGCGGCGGCGACGCGCCGCCCGTCGCCCGCCGCGAGCGTCTCGACACCGAGCGCGGCGAGGCCCGCGAGGCCGAGCGCCGCCAGAAATACGAGCCGGTAGTTCAAGGCCAGCGAGAATCCGGGCAAGCGCGCGAGCAGGTCGATCAGCCCGGGGGCGCTCGCGCCCAGGAGCAGGCCGGCCGCCAGAAAACAGAGGAAGAGAACGCGGCCTTCCCTGCGGCGCGACGCGCCGACCACCGCCAGGGGAAAAAGAACCGCCCCCGCGTACGCGAGAGGCATTCCGGAGCCGTCGCCGCGCTCCTGGACGGGGCTCTTGCCGTAGATCCCGTGCGCGAAGGGGAGGACGGCGGGCACCAGCCGGCGCGCGGCTTCGCGCGGCGCGACGGACTGGATCCCGACGCCTCTTCCCATGCGCGCGCGGCGCTCGCTGTACTCGGCCGAATGCGGGATCGCCTCGAGCAGCGGAAAGAGTTGCGGCGCGCCGAGCAGAAAAGCGAGCGCCGCCGCGGCGCAGCCGCGAAGGAGAGCGCCCCGGGTCTGCCCGCCTCGACCGCGGGCCGCCCGCGAGAGAAGGTCGGCGGCAAACACGGCCGCGCCCGCCATCGCGGTGTGAAAGAACGTCTCCGGGTGGCCGCCGGAGAGCGAAAGAAGCAGCGCCGCCACGGTGATCACCACCCCGTTGCGTCCCCCGCCCCCGATGCGCCGCAGGCCGAGGAGGAAAAGCGGGAACGTCGCGGTCGAGGGGCCGACGCTCCAGCCGTTCCAGAACACGAGGTACGTGGAGAATCCCCAGGCGACGGCGCCGGTGAGCGCGGCGGCCGTCGAGAGACTCCAGTCTCGAAAATAGAGATACCCGGCAAGGAGGCCCAGGAAAAGCGTGAAGGTGCACGAGAACGTCCACGAAAGGCCGAGCGGCAGGAAAATCCCGGCCCACGTCGCCGGATGGAAAATCCCGGCCTGCGCCGTGGCGAGCAGAGGATTGCCCGCGAGGACGAATCGGTTCCAGAACGGGAACCGCCCGTTCGACAGGGCCTCGCGGACTGCCGCGCGCCACGGGATGTTCGCAAACGCGAGGTCGGAGAGTATCGGGTTCGCGGGGGCGGGGACGACGGAGCCCGAGGGGGACCGCCACGGCACGATCGGACGATAGAGGTCCGCGGGGCCGTAGATGGAGCCGGTGAGCAGGGCCTTGCCGGTGAAGACCAGCGGAAGCAGCAGGAGGAGGAGCCCGGCCCATCGAGAAATCGGCCCGGCGTAGCGCCGCGCGAGCCACAAGGAGGACCCCGCCGCGGCGGCATAGGTCGCGCAGAGGGCAACGGTGTCGATGCTCAGGATGGGCGGATGTTACCCCTCACCCATGGGCAGCGCCGGGCCGGATTCGGATACCGTTCCTCCCGTGGAGTCCCAGGCCGCTCCCGCGCTCTTCATTTCCCACGGCGCGCCGAGTCTCGCGCTCGAGACGGACGGAGACTATGCACGGGCGCTCCGCGCCTTCTGCGCCGCGCTTCCGACTCCCCGCGCTCTCGTCGTTTTTTCCGGGCACTTCCAGGAGCCGCCGCCCATCCGGATCACCTCCGGCGCGCGGCCGCCGCTCCTCTACGACTTCGGAGGATTTCCCGAAGCGATGTACCGGATCCGCTACGACGCCCCGGGCGATCCCGAGCTCGCCGCCGAAATCCGCGTTCTTCTCGATCGAGCGGGGATCGGCGCCGCGCTCGACGCCGGCCGGCGGTGGGACCACGGCGCCTGGGTTCCTCTTCGCCTCGCGTTTCCCGACGCGCGGGTGCCTGTCGTCGAGGTGTCGATCCCGTCGGGCGCCTCACCCGAGAAACTGATGCAGGTGGGAACGGCGCTCGCGCCGCTGCGTGAGACAAACGTCCTCGTGATCGGAAGCGGGGGGATCGTTCACAACCTGCGGCGCGTGCGCCTCTCGAGCACCAGCGCGCGGGTTGAGCCGTGGGCCGAAGAGTTCGATCGGTGGGTGGCGGACCGGCTCGCCGCGATGGAAGTCGAGCCGCTCCTCTCCTACGCGCGCGTGGCTCCAAACGCCGACCTCGCCGTGCCGACGCCGGAACACTTCGACCCGCTCTTCGTCGTCCTGGGAACCCGCAACGAAACCGACCGCGCAGTCCCGATCTACGAAGGGTTCCAGTACGGGACGCTCTCGCTGCGCTCGTTCGCGTTACAGCGGGAGGCTTGAGGGTCGGCGGCTCCCATAAGTAGCGCGGCTAAGCCCCTCACCCCAGCCCTCTCCCGCGGGAAAAGGGTCTTTCTTCATCGCTAACTCAGCGCGGGTGGCCGCTACGCTCGCATCGGGAGGAGTCTCCTGACCGAAGGGAAGGAGGAGCCTCCCGATGCGGGAGCCGGAGCGAACGGAGGGACGAGCCGAGCGGACGAGCCCGCACCCGGCCGAGCCGCTCGGCGGTGCCGTTCGCGGCGCGAACGGCACGTCCCGCCGTGAGCGGAGGCGACGGCAGCGGAGGCGACGTTAATCCGCCGCATAGCGAGCCAGGGCGAGCTCCACGATCTCGCC
>JBBQDF010000049.1:0-10829 GCA_038319475.1 Thermoanaerobaculia bacterium | reverse complement strand
CAACATCACCCTGAGGCGACGCTGCTCAAAACCCGGACGCTCGGACGTCAGGAGTATCGAGAGCGGACTCGCCCTGCCGGAGGTTCCCAATGGAGATCACCCAGGTAAAGGTTTTCCCAGTCGAGGAAGAAAAGCTGAAAGCCTACGTCTCGATCGTCCTCGACGACTGCTTCCTCGTTTCGGATCTGAAGGTCATCCACGGTCCAAACGGCCTCTTCATCTCCATGCCGTCGAAACGAAAAAAGAACGGCGACTTCAAAGACATCGCCCACCCCTTGAACCGGGAGACGCGCGAGCGCATGGAACGCCGTATCCTGGATGAATACGAACGCGCGAAGCACGCGCCGCCGAGCGCCGACCCGGCCGGCGACTACGCCGAAGCAAACGCCGGATTCGAGCAACAGAGAATCCAGACCTTCGGCAGCTAAGCGCCCCGTTGGCATCGTCAAATCGGTCGGGTTTGCTCATTGCGGCTCAAGTGTGGAGGCGCTCCTTCGCCTCCCTCGAGCCCAGCTCGCGGCCCGAGTAGTCTCCCGACGAAGGAGGGAGGAGGCTCGCGTCGCGGAGCGAGCGCGGAGCTCCGGACCAGGCTCGCGGTCGAGGCCACAGCCGAGCCGCGAGCCGATCGCGCAGCGAGGTCGGGAGCGCAGCGCTCGCGACGTGTTGGCTGGGGCGGAAGGACTCGAACCTTCAGATGCCGGCTCCAAAGGCCGGTGCCTTACCAGTTTGGCGACGCCCCAAACGTACTGAGGCGAATCAGGATAACCCCGTTTTTTACATCCAGCCGGGCCGCTCGCTGGAAGAGCCGGACCGCCGGACTTCTCGTCTTCGGCGTGCCGGGCCACCTCTCCTCGCTCATCCCGCCTCCAATCCCGGTCACCTCACTGCCCCGCGAGGATTCCAAGGGGAAGCCCTCCTTACTTCTTCGAACGGACCGTCGTGAAACTCGATGCGGCGATCGAGCTTTCCGCCGAGACATCGATGCGCGGCTCACAGACCGTCCCGCCAAGCCGTACGCCCCGACTCCGTAACGACTCCGGGTCCCGGGCCCGAAGAGCGATTAAGAAGACCCGATCATAACGTCCGGTCTGTGGCTGCTCCCTTCTCTCGCAAGGTGCTGCAGGACAAGACGATCCGCCGTTAATCCGCTTCCCGGCAGCGGCGGTCGACTCTCTCCCCCTATTGCTCTCTTCGCCGACGGTCGCTCGTCTGATATCTTGGCCCGGGCGGCCATGAAAACTAAAATCGCGATGGCGGGTACCTCCCGGGCGAAGGACCGTCTGCCGGCGGTCCCTTGCGTTTTCGTGGCGTCCGTCCCTCCTCTCAACTGACCCATGAGAAGTCACGCGCGGTTGCGGGTACCTCCAGGGCGAAATTTTAGTTGGTTGCGCCGGACCCTCGCGCCCAGAGCTCCTCAAGCGTCTCCCGCAAACTTGACCGTTCGCGCAGCAGGGCGCCGGCGGGCACGGTGACGACGGCGCCCCGATGAGCACCGTGACGATCGAGGGCTATCAGCTCGCGCCTCAGCAGAGTCACATCTGGTCTCTTCAGGAAGAGAACGGCGCGGCGGCCTACCGAGCGCGCTGCCTGGTCACGATCGACGGGCCCGTGGATGCCGGACGTCTCCGCAGAGCATTCGACGCGGTGGTGCGCCGGCACGAGATCCTTCGAACGACCTTCCGCCGTCTCCCCGGAATGCACGCACCGCTGCAGGTGGTTCACGAGCGGCTTCCGATCGGCTTTGCGGTCGGATCGGGCGCTCCGCCGCCCATCGATCTCGAAACGGGCCCCGTCCTCAGTGCCTCGCTGCGGAGACGTTCCGCGGAAGCGAGCGAGTTGTTCCTGGAGCTTCCGTCGCTCTGCGCGGACCGCTCGACTCTCGAACGACTGGTTCTCGAGCTCGGCGTCCTCTACGAAGATCCGGGCGCGGAAGGATGCCTCGGCGACGTCCTCCAGTACCCGGACGTGTCCGAGTGGCTTCATGAGCTGGGGCAGAAACCCGAGTCGGCGCCCGGGGTCGACTACTGGCGCGGCCTCGACTTGTCCGCTGCCGGATCCCTCGCGCTGCCCTTCGAGGAGGCCCCCGGGCGCCCGGAGTTCTTCGACCCCCGGACCTTCGATGTCTCGAAGTCTGTCGCGCGCGCGAACCTCGTGGACGGGCTCTGCACCCCTCTCGGCTGCACGCCTCGCGCGCTGCTCTTGACGTGCTGGCAGATCTTGCTCGGGCGTCTGGTCGACGATGCGCGCCTCGTGGTCGGATACGAGACGGACGGGCGAAGAGTTCCGGAGCTCAAGACGGCGTTCGGTCCCTGCGGGCGCTATCTGCCTCTGGCCGGGAAGGCGGCGGAGGATTCGTCGCTGCGGATCGCCGTCTCGCACGTCCAACGGTCGATCGAGGAGCAAAAGGTCTGGGAAAACGTCTTCGCGTGGCACCTGCGGCGGCCGCCTCCCGGCTCGACAGAGACAACCTTCTTCGCATTTGCCTTCGACTACGCCGACCGCGCGTCCCCTCCGGGCAAAGACGCGGCGTTTCACCTCGAAGAGCGGAGCGTCGTCATGGATCGGTTCAAAGTCCGGCTGCGTTGCACTCGGCGCGCAGGCGCGCTCGAGATAGCGCTCGACCACGACGCGAGCCGAATCTCCGCCCGCGAGGTGGAGCGGCTTGGGTCGAGGTTTGTGCGCCTGCTGGAGAGCGCGGCCGCCAATCCCGAGATTGCGGTGCGCGCTCTCGACGTCCTGCCGGAGGAGGAAAAACGGCTCCTCTGGTTCGAGTGGAACGACACGAGCCGGGATTTCGATCCGACGCCGATTCACGAGCGCTTCGAGGAGATTGCCGCGCGATTTCCCAATCGGATCGCTGTCGTTGGGGAGACCGCGCGGCTCACCTACTCGGAGCTCAACGCACGGGCAAATGGAGCCGCGGATGACCTGCGAGGCGTCGGCGTCGGGCCCGACACTGTCGTCGGTCTCTGCGTCGAGCGATCCGTCGAGATGATCGTCGGGCTTCTGGCGATCTGGAAAGCGGGCGGGGCATATCTTCCCCTCGATCCCGCGCTGCCCGACGAGCGCCTGGCGTTCCTCCTCGACGATACGAAGGCCCCTTTCGTTCTGACTCGGGCGCCGCTCGCGGGACGTTTCTCGAGAACGCGGGCGAAGACTGTCGTGCTCGACGGGAGGACCGGTGGCGCTGCGGGGACCCCCATGCGCGTCGCTCGACCCGAGCACCTCGCCTACGTGATCTTCACTTCGGGATCGACGGGCCTGCCCAAGGGCGTCGCGGTCGAGCACCGGCAGGTCGCGAATTACGTTGGCGCGATCTTGGAGATCCTCTCGCCGGAGCCCGGAAGGGTCTTCGCCACGGTGACGACTCTCGCGGCCGATCTCGGCAATACCTCGATCTTCGCGTCGCTCGTCTCCGGCGGGATTCTGCGCGTGGTATCGGAATCGCTCGCGAAGGACGCCGAGGCGCTCGCGGAGGATTTCGAGACCGATCCCGTAGATTTCCTGAAGATCGTGCCGTCGCACCTCTCCGCTCTTCTTTCCGCCTCGCGTCCCGAGCGGCTCCTGCCCCGGCGCTGCCTCGTCCTCGGCGGGGAAGCGGCGAGCTGGAATCTCATCGAACGGGTGCGGGAGCTCGCGCCCGACTGCGCGATCGTCAACCACTACGGACCGACGGAGACGACGGTGGGCGCGGCGGCATTCCGAGTCCCGTTCGATCTGGCCGGCGCCCGGCCGCGGACCGTCCCGATCGGCCGGCCGCTCGGGAACTATCGAGTGTTCCTTCTCGACGAAGCCGGCCGCCCGGCTCCGCTCGGCACCTCCGGGGAGCTGCACATCGGTGGCGCGGGGCTGGCGCGGGGGTATCTGAACCGGCCCGAGCTGACCGAGGAAAAATTTCCGACCATCGAGATCGCGGGCGAGAGGCGGCGCCTTTACAAGACAGGCGACGTGGCGCGATTGCTCTCGGACGGTCAAATCGAGCTCCTCGGGCGCAATGACGACCAGGTCAAGCTGCACGGCTTCCGAATCGAGCCCGGAGAGATCGAGGCGGCGCTCCGACGCCACCCCGCGGTCCGCGAAGCCGTCGTCCTCGCTCGTCAGGTCGACGCATCGCCAAAGCGTCTCGTCGCGTACGTTGTCCCAGAGCCCGCGGCGGAGGCGCCCGTCTCCGCCGAGCTTCGGCGATTTCTCCTGGCGACGTTGCCGGAGTTCATGCTCCCATCCGCCTTCGTGCGCGTGCCGCGAATCCCGTTGACCGCGAATGGAAAGGTCGACCGCGCGGCCCTTCCGCTCCCCGATCCCGCCCGGCCGGATCACGGTGATCCGCTCGTTGCTCCGCGAACGTCGAACGAGCACATTCTCTTCAAGGTCTGGGCGGACGTCCTGCGTCACAACCGGTTCGGAATTCATGAAAACTTCTTCGACCTCGGCGGCGACTCGATCCTCGGCATTCAGATCGTGGTCGGTGCCGCCCGAGAGGGACTGCGGGTGACGCCAAAGCAGCTCTTCGACAGACAGACGATCGCCGAGCTCGCCGAGGTGGCGGAGACCCCTATCGTCCGCGAAGGGCGGGAGGAGAGCGCCGCGGCCGGGCCTTTTCCGCTGACCCCGATCCAGCATTGGTTCTTCGAGCAGCACCTTCGCGACCCGCACCATTTCAACCAGGCGATGTTTCTCGAAGCGCGGGAGCGTGTCGACGCTTCCGCACTGGAGGAGGCGATCCACCGGCTCGTCGCGCGGCACGACGCGCTCCGCGTGCGGTTTTTCCTGGAGACGGAAGGCTGGCGGCAGATCGAGGCGGAAACCGAAATCCGCGGCGTCTTTTCCGCGGTCCGGCTCGAGGGGCGTTCCGACGTGGAGCAGGGGAAAGCGATCGAGGAGGCGGCCGCCCGGGCGCAGGCATCGCTCGACCCGTCCCGCGGCCGGCTCGCCCGCGCCGTGTTCTTCGATTTCGGCCCGGCGAGGCCGCCCCATCTGCTTCTCGTCGTTCATCAGCTCGCTGTGGACGCCGTCTCCTGGCGCGTTCTTCTGGAGGATCTCGACGCGTTGCAACGACAGCTCCTCGCTGGCGAGGCGCCCGACCTTGGTCCGAAAACGGCTTCGTTCCGCGCGTGGGCGGAGACGTTGAAAGAAAGGGCGGCGTCCGGCGCCTTCGATGGGGAAATCGGCTACTGGAAGGGTCGATGCGACCCGGCGATCCGCGGTATTCCCTTCGATTTGGAAGGCGAGAATACGGTGGCGTCCGAGCGGGGCGTCGAATCCCTGTTTTCCCGGGAAGAGACGTCGGCCCTCTTGACGGAGGTCCCGGGGGTCTATCGCACCCGCATCAACGACGTGCTGCTCGCCGCCCTCGTCGACGCGCTCACCCCGTGGACGGGGTCTCGCTCCGTTTCAATTGTTCTCGAAGGCCACGGCCGCGAGGAGATCGCGCCGGGAATCGACGTGTCAAGAACGGTCGGATGGTTCACATCACGGTTTCCGGTTCTGCTGGAAGTTCCGGAAACTGCGGACCCCGGCGAGAAGCTCGTCGCGGTCAAGGAGCAGCTGAGGGCGGTTCCGCAGCACGGCATCGGGTACGGAATCCTCCGGTATCTCGGCCGCACGGACCTGCTCGACGCCTCGCCCGACCCGCCGGTGAGCTTTAACTATCTGGGCCAGCTCGATCGACTTCTTCCCGAAGACTCTGTCTGGAAGCCGCTTCCTTCCGCCTCTGGCCTTCCGCGCAGCCCTCGAAACCGCCGCCGGTACCCGCTCTCCGTCGAGGGGATGGTTCGGGAGGGGCGCCTGCGCTTCCTCTGGCTCTACAGCGAAAACCTGCACTCTTCCGAGACAATCGCCGCGCTGGCGCAGGGCTTCCAACGTTCGTTGCGAGCGACGATCGCGCATTGCCGGTCGGCGGAGTCGCGTTTTACGCCATCGGACTTTCCCAACGCGCGGCTCACCCAGAGAGATCTCGCGACCCTCGTCGCGAAGCTGAAGCCGCAAAACGGCAGCGTGCCCCGGTGAGGCCGTGCACTCACTCGGGGAGCGGAGCGGTAATGCGGCTTGGGCTAGAGGCCATGATCCGGACGCTGACGAAGCGCGGACCCGACGACGACGGATCCTTCTCGAGCGAACGCGACGCCCTCGGAGTTCGGATGAGCATCGGGATCTCCGCGGCCGAGCTTCAGGATTTGAAGAGCCGGGGGGGCGTTTGAGCCGCGCACAGCATTCCGGGATCCCCGACGCTTCTTCCGCCGCGGCGGGGGAGAGGGGCCGTCCGGCGTCTTTCGGGCAGCAGCGGCTCTGGTTTCTGGATCAGCTGGAACCTCAAAACCCCGCGTACCACGTGCAGGTGGCGCTGCGGTTGAAGGGGCCGCTCGACCTCGGGGCCCTCGAGCGGAGCCTGACCGAGATCACGCGGCGGCACGAGATTCTGCGAACGACCTTTCGCCTCGCCGGGGGTGAGCCCCGCCAGATCATCGCGCCCACTCACCCTCTCACTCCCCGGGTCGCGACCGTCCCGGGAAGGTCCGCAGAGGATCGTGAACGCGAGGCCCTGCGGCTCACCGGCGACGAAGCGCTCCGGCCCTTCGACCTCACTCGAGGACCGCTCGTCCGGGTCTCCCTCTTCCAGATGTCGGAGGAAGAGCACGTGTTCGTCCTCGTGATGCACCACATCGTCACAGACGGCTGGTCGACGTCCGTCTTTTTCCGCGAGCTCGGCGCCCTCTACCGGGCTTTCGCCGACGGCGAGCCGTCGCCCCTTCAGGATCCGCCGATGCAGTACGCGGACTTCGCGGAGTGGCAGAGGCAATGGCTTCTCGAAGAGGTTCTCGACGAACAACTCGCTTACTGGAAGCAGCAGCTCGGGCCCGACCTGCCCGTCTTGAACCTGCCGCTCGATCGCCCGCGAACGCGCCACCAGAGCTTCCAGGGAGCGATGCAGTCCTTCCGCGTTTCAAAAGAGACGACCGTGGGATTGAAGTCGCTCGGCCTCGACGCAGGAGCGACTCTCTACATGTCGGTCCTGAGCGCGTTCGCGATGCTGCTCCACGCGCGAACGGGTCAGGAGGACATCGTCATCGGCACCCCAATGGCCGGACGCACGCAGCTCGAATCCGAAGAGCTCATCGGATTCTTCGTCAATCCGCTCGTCCTCCGAGTCGACGTGTCCGGCGACCCGACTTTTCGGGAGGTCCTCGAACGCGTGCGCGAAGTCGCGCTCGACGGGTATGCGCACCAGGATCTTCCCTTCGAAAAGCTCGTCGAAGCTCTGCATGCGCGACGCACGCTGAGCTCTTCGCCCCTTTATCAGGTCTGGTTCGCGTTTCAGAACGTGCCCGACCCGCGCCCCGAGCTTCCGGGGATTCTCGTGGCCCCGTTCGAACCGAACTGCCGGCAGCTCGACCGAGGACCGACTGGCACCGCGCGGCATGATCTCAGGTTCGGCCTCTCTCAGACGCCCGAGGGACTGAGCGGAGACGTGGAGTACAAGACGGACCTCTTCAACGCCTCGACGATCGCGTCGATGGTCTTCGACTATGAAACGCTTCTTCGGATCGTCGTCGAGGATCCGGGAGCGAGCCTGAGCCGCTCCTCGGAGGTGGCGCGCGACTCCCTCAGGACTTCGCGTCGAAAGCCGCTGCATTCCCAATTTTCGGACCAGACCTCCACATGAGGGGGGGCCGAGCGGCCGTGATTCGCAGGAATCCGGGGAGAATCTGATCAAGCTCGAGGACGTGTACGAGCTGACCCCGATGCAACAGGGCATCCTGTTCCATACGCTCTACGACCCGGTCAACGACGTGTACCTCGAGCAGAGCGTTTTGACCCTTCGCGGAAGGCTCAACGTCCCCCGCTTCGTGGAGGCGTGGCGCCGAGTCGCGGAACGGCACGCAACCCTCAGAACCTCGTTCCACTGGGAGGATCTCGAGAAGCCCGTACAAGTCGTCCATCGGGACGCGCGAGTCTCCCTCGACGTTCGGGACTGGCGCGCCTTCCCGGCCAACGAGCGGTCGAGCCGTCTCGCCGATTTGCTCGAAGAGGACCGCGCAAGAAGCTTCGATCTCGCATCCGCTCCTTTGTGGCGGCTTGCCCTCCTGCAAACGGAGGACGACGTCCAAGAATGCGTTTTGAGCTTCCAGCACCTACTGCTCGATCGGTGGTCCCGGTTTTTGCTCTTCAAGGAGGTCTTCGCTCTCTACGCAAGCCCCCTTTCCAGCGGCGAGGCGGCGCTGCCTCGGGCCGCCTCGTACTCCGGATACGTCGCATGGTTGCAGAAGCAGGACCGTAACAGGACGGAGGCGTTCTGGCGGCACACACTCGCCGGGTTTCTGGCGCCGACGCCGCTGCGAAGCGTGGGACAGAGCGCAGCCGCAAGCAGCTCGGGCTTCGCCGAGGCGAGTCTTCAACTCTCGCCGGATCTAACCGCTCGGCTTCAAGCGTTCGCCCGCCGCAGCCGGGTGACGTTCAACTCGGTCATCCAGGGCGCCTGGGCTATCCTCGCGAGCCGGTACACCGGCCAGGACGACGTTCTCTTCGGCGTCACCGTCTCCGTCCGGCCCTCCGCCGTGCCTGGTGTCGAAGGGATCGTCGGGCTGTTGATCAACACTCTGCCCTTTCGAGTTGCCGTCCCGGGGGAGATGTCGGCGAGGGAATTTCTCCAGGCAGTCCAGCGGCAGTTCCTTGAGCTGCAGGAGTACGCGCACAGCGCGCTTCTGGACGTGCAAGGTTGGAGCGAGGTGCCGCGAGGCACGCCTCTTTTCGAAAGCCTTCTCGTCTTCGAGAACATCGACAGCCATTTCGACTCCGACGCCGCGTCGGGCGGCCTGGAAGTGGTCGGGACCCGAGCCTTCGGCGGGCGTACGAATTTTCCGCTCACTCTGGTCGTGAACGTGGAGCCGGCGCTCAAGCTGCGGGTCTTCAGCGAAGGGGGGAGCTTCGATCCTGCGACTCTGGCTCGGATGCTCGGCCACCTCGGGGTCTTGCTCGAAAGCGCAGTTGCGAATCCCGACCGGCCTATCTCGGAGCTTTCGATCCTGCCGGAAACGGAGAGGCGGCTCCTTGTGGAGGAGTGGAACGACACAGCCCGTTCGTATCCGTCGGAGAAGACGGTGCAGGCGTTGTTTGAAGAGCAGGCGGAGAGAACGCCTCGGGCCGTGGCGATCGTTTTCGGTCGAGAGAGATTGAGTTATGGGGAGTTGAATGAACGTGCGAACCGGTTGGCGAGGTATTTGACCAGTAGCGGGGTTGGGCCCGAGGTTTTGGTCGGTGTGTGTGTGCAGCGGTCCCTGGAGATGGTGGTGGGGTTGCTGGGCATCTTGAAGGCGGGAGGGGCTTATGTGCCCCTGGATCCTGCCTATCCGCGACAGCGTTTGGCTTTTATGTTGAAAGACGCGCAAGCGCGTGTGGTACTGACGCAGGAGAGTCTGTCGGGCACTCTTCCGAAGGGAGATTTCCAGCGTGTGAGTCTGGATGCGGACTGGTTTCAGATTGAGCGGGAGAGTGGAGAGAACCTCGAGAGTCGGGCCACCTCCGAAAACCTCGCCTATGTTATCTACACCTCCGGCTCGACGGGGGCTCCGAAAGGGGTGGCGATCGAGCACCGCAATACGGTTGCGCTGCTGACCTGGGCGGGGCAGTTTTTTTCCGCCGCAGAGTTAAACGGAGTGCTGGCTTCGACTTCCATTTGTTTCGACCTTTCGGTCTTCGAGTTGTTTGCGCCGCTGGTCTGGGGGGGCAAGGTCATCCTGGCGCAGAACGCGCTGGAGTGGCCTGAGTTGCCTGCCGCGGGCGAGGTCAGACTGGTCAACACGGTTCCCTCGGCGATGGGCGAGCTCTTGCGGACGGGCGAGCTTCCGGAATCTGTGGAGACGGTGAACCTGGCGGGGGAGCCTCTGGCGGCTTCGTTGGTGCGGGAGATCTTGCGGCGAGGCAGAGGCAAAGTTTGGCGGATTCTCGACCTGTACGGGCCCACGGAGGACACGACGTATTCGACCTGCGGGCGGCGCTCCGGAAACGGGCCGGTGACCATCGGTCGGCCGATCTTCAACAAGCGCGTATACATCCTGGATGGGCGCCTTCAACCGGTGCCTGTGGGGGTTCCGGGCGATCTCTACGTGGCCGGGGCGGGTGTCGCGCGCGGCTATTTGAACCGTCCCGAGCTGACGGCGGAGAAGTTCCTGGCCGATCCGTTCTGTCCTGGCCAGCGGATGTACAAGACGGGGGATCTGGCGCGTTTTCTGCCCGGCGGAGACATACAGTTCCTGGGGCGGCAGGATCATCAGGTCAAAATTCGCGGCTATCGCATCGAGATGGGCGAAATTGAGGACGCGCTGGCGCGCCATTCCGGGGTTCGCGCGTGCGCGGTGGCGGCACGGCAGGAGGAATCCGGCAGCAACTGCCTGGTCGGCTATGTCGTGCCGCGCGATGGAGCAGTCCCCTCCGTGACTCAGCTGCGCAGTTTTCTCAAAACCGCGCTGCCTGACTACATGGTTCCCTCGGCTTTCGTGTTTCTCGACGCCCTTCCGCTGACGCCCAACGGCAAGGTCGACGCGCGGGCTCTGCCAGCCCCGGACCAGACGCGTCCCGAGCTGGAAGATGCCTTCGTCGCACCACGCAACTCGATCGAGGAGGCGCTGGCAGGGATCTGGGTGCAGGTTCTGGGCATGAAAAGGGTAGGCGTCAACGACGACTTCTTCTCTCTGGGAGGACACTCGCTCCTCGCGACGCAAGTGATCTCACGCCTGCGAGCAGCTTTCAGCCTGGAGCTCCCGTTGCGCGCCCTCTTTGAGAAACCGACCGTGGCAGGGCTCGCCCTCGAGATCGAAAGCGAGAAGTCAAAACAC
>JBBQDF010000048.1:0-10911 GCA_038319475.1 Thermoanaerobaculia bacterium | reverse complement strand
CGGGGACCGACCAGCGGACGCCGCCCGCGGACCCTTCGGCTGCCAGGGCGAAGAAGGGGGCCGCGAAAAGAAGGGCGAGCGAGAGCGTTTTCGCGTGAAGTCTCATGAGTCTTCCTCCGAGCCGCCGATCTTACGCGCTTGATCGATGTCCCTCCTGTTCTGCCGGGGAAGAGGCACAGCCGTTTTTCGGGCGGTTCTCATTCGGGGGGCTTGGAATTTGCACTCGACGCCCGTTGTGACGGATTCGACCAAAAGCGTCTCCGGGCTGGACCGGGAGGCGGAACGGGAGCGCGCCGAAATCGCCGCGGATCTCGCCGCCGTCCGGGCGCGCGTCGAGAGCTTCAGAAAGCGCGGAGGCGTCTGGGTCAAGTTCGCAGCTCTCGCGGCTGCGGCGGCGGGCGCGGGGCTCGTGGTTTCCGCGCTCGTGAAGCGGATCACGAGGAAGCGCGCTGAATCCGTGGCGGCACGGTGGACCCGGTCGTTCCGTAAAGCCGACCGGCAGGTCAGGAAGTATCGGCCGCGCCCGCTCCCGATCACGCTCCTCTTCGCCCTTCTTCGATCGCCGTTCGCCCGCCGGGCCTTAGCCTCCGGCGGCGCGAAGCTTCTGGCCCGCGGACGCGCGACGGAAGCGACCGGCTCCGGCGCCGATGACGAGGACGACGATTCGGGGGAGAGCTCCGACGAGAAGAAATCCGACGAAAAGCAGCCCGACGACCAAAAGCCAGACGCCGAAAAGCGAGCCTCGCGCGAGGACGAAAGAAATTCGCGGCGCGAACTGAAGGGCAAAGGCGACGGCGAGAAGAAGGGGCCTCCCGCTTCGGAAGAGGCGGGCGAGCAGAAGGCGAAGGGGGCGCTGAAGGCCCTGAAACACGCGACGTGGAAAGACCGCTTCGGGTTCGTGTGGGAGCTCTTCCGCGACGCCGCAAAGGATTTTCAGAAGCACGAAGCCTTGACCCGGGGGGCGGCGCTCGCGTACTCGACGATGCTGTCGCTCGCTCCGCTGCTGATCATCGTCGTCGCCGTCGCCGGACTCGCTTTCGGGAAAGACGCGGTGCGGCAGCGGATGCTGGCGCAGATCGGGGAGCTCGTCGGCCCCCAGGCGGCGGCCACCGTCGGTTCCCTGATGCAGCAGGCGAGCAAGCCGACGACGGGCATCATTGCCACCATCCTCGGCCTCGCGACCCTGCTGGTCGGCGCCGGAGGCGTCTTCGGTTACCTCCAGCAGATGCTCAATAAGATCTGGGGAGTCCCGGAGAAGCAGACCGGCGGGATCTGGAACATGATCCGCTCCCGGTTTCTGTCTCTGGGCATGGTGCTCGGGACCGGATTTCTCCTCCTCGTCTCCCTGGTCGTTTCGGCGGCCGTGTCCGCCGTCGGCAAAAAGGCGGGGGAGGACGTCACACTCCTCTTCGGCGCCCTGCATGCGATCTTTTCCTGGGCAGTGGTGGGGCTGCTCTTCGCGCTCATCTTCAAGTTCCTTCCGGACACGAAGATCGCGTGGCGGGACGTGTGGATCGGCGCCGGCATCACTTCCCTCCTCTTCGTCGTCGGCCAGTTCCTGATCGGTCTGTATCTCGGCCACATCTCGGGCCCTTACGGGGGCGCGGGGTCGCTCGTGGTGGTCCTTCTCTGGACGTACTACTCGGGCCTGATTCTCTTCTTCGGCGCCGAGATCACGCAGGTCTTCGCGAACCGGCACGGCTCGCGCAAGTAACGCAGGGCAGCGGCGGCCAACGTTTCCGGCGGCGGGCGTCGCTACCGCTGAAACGCGTAGGAGACCTTCAGGAAGAACTGCCGCTCCTGCCGCTCGAACGTGTTGGATTCCGACAGCGCGCGGTTGTCTCCATATCCGAGGAAGAGCACGGACTGCCAGTTGAGCTTGTACGCGAAGAGAGCGGATCCCGTGAGCGATCCCGCCCGAGCGCCCACCGCGCCGGGCCGGTAGAGGGAGACGTCCCGCGTCGTTCGAACGTACTGCGCGATCGCCCGGGCAAACGCTCGCGAGGTGAACGTGTAGGTCGCCTTCAGTCGCGCGATCTCCGCCGTGAACAGGCGCTCGCGCGACCCGCCCCCATCCGGCGTGACATCGAGCCACCGCAGGGCCCCGTTGGCCGCGAGCGCCAGGTGGTCCGTGGGGCGGACCGTCGCCGACAGCACCAGGTTCGCTCCCCGGCCGGCGCGCGAGTTGGCAAAATCCACCTGCTCGCCGACGTAACCCGAGAGAGCGATCCCCGAGATCACCCCGGAGGGAGCGAACTGGATGTTGAACAGAAGCTGGCGCCGCGGGATGTCCTTCGTCCCGCTTCGCACCCGGTCAAACGCGAGCCGGAACCGGGAGCGCGAGTTCCAGCGGCCGTCGAGCTCGATCCCGCCCGACACATCGCGGAAGATCAGATTGTGCTCCGTGTCCGCGGAGTATTCGGCCTGAACGAATCGCCGGAAGCGGTTGAAGAGCCCAGTTGGTCTAGTGGTGTAACCGCTTTCACCGTATGTCCGGCGGTAACCGACCTGCGGGACAAATCCGTCCTCCGCGCGGAACCCGTCCCCGAAATCCTGGTACTCGGTGAACCAGTCCCAGCGGGAGTCGCTGTGCTGATACCAGACGTCCGCCCCGTGGGAGGCGAGCTTTCTTCCCGTCCACTCCGGGGTCAGGTCCGGCCGGTCCGGCGTTTTCGTGTTGCTCACGAGAAACTGGCCCGTGATGGTCTCGTGATCGTTCGGGCGCCACTGAAAATCGGGTCCGTAGACGCGGTTGTATGCGCCGCCGGAATTCTCGCGGTCCGTCGCGAGGAAGCTCACGAACGACTTTCCGATGTTGTGGCGAGCCCGGCCGATGCCGACGAAAGACCGGAAGTCCTGGTCGGCAAAATCAGAACTGTTGGGCCCGGGAAGGATGACGCTGCCGCCGCCCCGGTCTTCCGCGACGAGGACCGTGTATCCCGTGTCGCCGATCTTGCCCGTCGCCCGCGCCCCCCACCGCGGAGACGTGATGCTGCGCGTGTACACGGCGGGAATGGGGGTCGAGAACAGCTCGATGCCTTCCAGAAAGAAGGGGCGCTTTTCCGGAAAATTCAGCGCGAAGCGCTCGTTGACGCCGATCTGGGCGACGTCGGACTCGACCTGCGAAAAGTCAGGGTTGATCGTCGCGTCGATCGCCGTGTTCTCGTTCGGGTTCCACTTCGCGTCCACTCCGCCGTCCCCCCGCGCGGGCTTGTTCAGAAGAGGCGAACCGGGGTCTCCCCGCGGCACCCCCTCCTCCTTGAAGGTCGCATACGGCGCCACGACAATGTGGCCGCCGGACGGAAGCCCCGAAAGCCCCGTCAGAGGCGCCGCGTGGCAGAGAAAACAGCTCGAGCCCCGCGGGATCCGCGACGTCAGGAACTGGTACCGGAACTGCCGCGGGTAGTTGCGGTAGAGCATGATCGCCCACGTCTGCGGATCGCCTTTCGGGTAGCGGAGCGAGGAGAAGGGGACCCGGATTTCGAGGACCCATCCGTCCGCCGTGATTTTTGCGGCCGAGTCCCAGTAGAAGTCCGGGGAGTTGTCCTCGCCGGAGAAGTCGTCGCTGACGGCGTCGTACTGGACGCCGCGCGGATTGGCGAGGAAAAGGATGCCGCTGCGCCCGTCGTTTCGCGGATTGATGATGATCCCGCCATAGTCGAGCGCGCTGCCCACGTTGTCGCGGTCCGCATACGGCGCCCGGATCTTCGAAGGATCGGGGTCCGAAAATTCAAACGCCGCGTAGAAGAACCGGTCGTCGTAGGTCAGGTATCCGATGTTCTTCACCCTGGGCGGGACGTTGTCGCCCGGATTCGTCTCGAACCAGGTCTCGACCCGCGTCGCGTTCTTCCAGCCCGGATCGGCGAGGTCCGCGTCTACCGTAATCGGCCCGGTCGCGCGCGTGATGTGAATCGTCTCTCCCTCCTGCGCGTGAAGGGCCGTCGTGGCCAGCCACAAAGCCAGAAGGTAGAGAAGAACCAGCAGAACGAGATTCCACTTCGCGGTCCGGGTCCGGGTCTCCACTACCGCTGTTAGACGCCACGCAGCCGTCAAGGTTAGGGTCTGTACGAATCAGATTCCAGGAAGTTCTCGGCGGCCCACCGGCACCTCTCCCCGGCCCCCGAGGAGACCAGATGCGTTCCCGGCAAGCCGGTGGCTAAGGCGGGAGCCGAGCGAACGGAGTGACGAGGCCAGCGGTCGAGCCGACAGGCGAGCCGCTGGCTGGTGCCTTCGCCCAGGGCGAAGGCACGTCACGGAGTGAGCGGAGGCGACGTGCCTACCTCATCGCTTCCATCGGCGAGAGGCGCGCGGCGCGCACGGCCGGGTACATGCCGAAAGTCATGGCAAGCAGGAGCGCGATCGCCCAGGCGACGATCAAGCCCACCGGGTTCACGACGAGGCCGTATGGAAAGCTGGCCGAAAGGGCCCGGCAGACCGCGGCGCCGGAGAACGTTCCGAGTGTCGCGCCGAGCGCCGCCAGGACGCAGGCCTCGAGCAGAAACTGGATCAGGATCTCGGAGTCGGAGGCGCCCATCGCCTTGCGCAGCCCGATCTCGAAGCGCCGGTCCGAGAACGAAATCATCATGACGGACAGGACGCCGACGCCCCCGACCAGCAGCACCGTCGCGGCGAGGCTCATCAGCACGACCTTCCAGCCGAAGATCTGGTCCAGGAACTGCTGGTACGAGCGCGCGAGCTCCGCCTCGAGGTCTTTCACTTCGGTGTCTTCGATCCCATGGTGCGCCTGCCGCGCGCGCCCGACCATGACCGTCGAGAGCTCGCCGAGGTCCTTCTTGTTCTTCAGCTTCACCGACAGCTGCGTGAGCTTGTGCGCGGAATCGATCCGGTCCATGTACGTCTCCAGGGGGATGGAGATCCCGTTGGCGTCCTGCCAGTTCTCGTCCGAGAAGATCTGCCCCTTCGCCTGAACGCCGACGACGCGAAACGGAATCCCTTCGACGAGGACGTCGCGCCCCACCGGGTCGGATCCGCCGAATAGCTTGGAGGCCAGCGTCGCCCCGACGACCGCGACCGTCGAGCGGCGCCGCTGATCGTCTTCCGTCAGCCCCCGCCCGAGCCCGATCGGCCGGTTCATCCACTTGCCGTAATCAAACGTCACTCCGTTGACGAAGATCCGCTCGGTCCCACTCGAGATGCGCGTGGCGGAGCGCTTGCTCGCCCGGGGGATGAACGCGAGCACCTTGTCGTTCGGCGTCGTCAGCCGCGGAAGGTCTTCGTAGCGGAAACCCGGGCTCATCGCGAAACGCTTCTGGTCCTCGGTGGTCTCCGGCGCCTTCGGCACGAGCATCAGCGTGCCGTCCCAGCTCATGCCGGAAAACCCGGTCGAGATTTTGTCCATGATGCCGTCCATCACCGACGTCATGACGACCAGCGCGAACACGCCGAGCATCAGCAGGGTCAGCGTGAGGATCGAACGGAGCTTGTGTGCCCAGAGCTCGATCAGGCCGCCGCGGACGACCTCTCCGTAGAGCGCCAGGTGCGCCGGAACCGACAGCCCCGTCGCGCGGGTCTCGCGAGCGGCTGCCGGCCCGGGCACCGCTGCCGCCCCGATCACGGGCTCGCTACTCATAGCGCAGCGCTTCCATTGGCGAGAGACGGCTCGCCTTCAGCGCGGGAAAGAGCGCGAACACGAATCCGAACACGGCCGCCATGACATACGCGGCGAAAAAGCTTTTTGCGTCCATGTGGAGCGGCACGCCGATCGAGTAGGTGATGATTTTCGAGAACCCGACGCCCATCACGAGCCCGACGAGAGACCCCGTCCCCGTCAGGAGCAGGGCCTCGACCATGAAGTCCTTGAAGACCTCGCGGCCTGACGCGCCGATCGCCATCTTGACGCCGACTTCCCGGATGCGCTCCTTGAGCGTCGCCATCTGGATGTTGACGTTCACCATGCCCCCGCCGATTAAGGACAGCACCCCCGAAAGCATGAAGATGATGTTGTAGGCGTCGCTCTGGCTCTGCTCCTTCTTCACGCGCGCCGCGACGTCGTCGAGGCGGAAATCCTCCTGCTGACGGTGATTCGCTCTGAGCATCGAGCCGAGGCTCCTGGAAAACATGGCCATCGCGTCGAAGTCCCGGATGCGGAACGTGATCCGGTCGGCGCGGCGGTACCGGTCCCCCTCGAAACGGCGGGTGACGAGGCTCGTCGGGAGCGCGATGATCCGGTTGCGCCGGCGGAACATGTTCCGGTTCGACTTTCGGAAGTGAAAGACGCGCTCGCGCAGCACCCCGACGACCGTGACGGGCACATCCCCGATGCGGATCGTTTTCCCGAGCGCGTCGCCGTTCGGGAAGAAGACGTTCAATGCTTCGGTGCCGAGGATCGCGACGGGCGCCCCGGCCGCGTGGTCTTCCGCGGTGAAGTCGCGCCCGCGGCCGACCTCGTACCCGTCCGTCGCGAGAAAGTCCCCGGCGATCCCGCGGATGTCCCGTTCCTGGTCGGCGTACGCGGACCGCACGCGGGCGCGCGCGAACTTCTGGACGGCGACGCCGCTCACCGCCTTCGAATTCAGCGTCCGGCCCTGCTCCGCGTCCGCGTTGCGCAATCCGAGGTTCGCCATCTGAAGCGCCGTCGGGCTGCCTTCCCGGATGACCGCCGAAGGCTGGACGTTCAACTTGTCCAGCCCGCCCATGCGGATGTAGAGCTGCTTCGAGCGCTGCCGCATGCTGTCGGTGATCGAAAATCCGCCGAGCACCGACGCGACACCGAGCATGACGCCGAGCGACTGCAGGATGGAACGGCCGAGGTTCTCGCGCATCTCCGCCCACGCGTTGCGAACCCGTTCGACGAGCTTCCCGCCGGCCACGGAACGCCTACGCGACCTGCTCGGCGGTCGCGATCAGCCCGTCGTGGATCTCGACCTGCCGGCTCGCCAGCTTCGCGATTGCGAGGTCGTGCGTGACGATGATGATGGTGTTGCCCTGCCTGTGCAGCTCGCTGAAGAGCTCCAGCACTTCGTGCCCCGTTTTCGAATCGAGCGCGCCCGTGGGCTCGTCCGCGAGCAGGAGCGCAGGCCCGTTCGCCAGCGCCCGCGCGACGGCGACCCGCTGCCGCTGACCGCCGGACAAAACGGCGGGAAGCCGCTCGGCCTTTTCCGCGATCCCGACTTTTTCGAGCAGCTCCATCGCGCGCTGCCGCCGCTCCTTGCGGGGGACACCGGCGTAGAGCATCGGCAACTCGACGTTGCGGCGAACCGAGGCCTTCGGGAGCAGGTTGTACTGCTGGAAGACGAAACCGATCTTCTCGTTGCGCAGCTGTGCGAGCTCGATCCCCGAAAGTCCCTCGACGCGGCGCCCGTCGAGCGCGTAGGTGCCGGCGGTGGGCAGGTCGAGACAGCCGAGGATCGCCATCAGGGTCGATTTCCCCGACCCGGAAGGTCCGATCAGGGCCACGAACTCGCCACGCTCGACCTCGAGGTCGATGCCGCGGAGGGCATGGACCGCCGCGCCATCGGTGCCATACGTCTTCGTCAGGTTCGATGTCTGGATAATTTGCATGATTTCGAAAGGCGGGGCGTCGGCGGGCTCGGCTTTCACCCGCTGACGCTCAACGCTGAACGCTCGCTGACGCTCAACGCTGAGCGCTCGCTGACGCTCAACGCTGAACGCTGAACCCTTTCTCCTCAGTCATTGTCATCATCCTTTTCGACCTTCTTCTTCGATGGGTCCTCGAGCGCCACCTGCTCGCCGGCCTTGACCCCTGACAGCACCTCGACGCGCTCCAGGGTCGCAATCCCGGCCGAGACGGGGACCGCGTCGAAATACTCCTTCCAGTGGTCGGAAAGCCAGATGAACTTGTTGCGTCCGCCGAGCGCGTCCTTCGCCGCCGTCATCTGCTGCGGCTTCAACGCGGGCTTCAGGCGATAGACCACGGTCTTCCCATCCTTCTTCTGCAGGGCTTCGAGCGGGATCGACACGGCGCGGTCGCGCTTCTCTCCCAGGATCTCGACGTTCGCGCTCATGCCGGTCTTGAAAGAGTCGCCGAGCTCATCGAGCGCGACTTCGACCTCGAAGACCTTGATCTTCTCGACCAGCTTCGCGGCGGGGGCGACGAAACGCACCTTGCCGGTGAAGACTTTCTGCGGGTACGCGTCGAGCGTGATCCGGACCGGCTGGCCGACATGCACCTTCGCGATGTCGACCTCATTCAAGTTGACGCGGATCAGGAGCGACTTCAAGTCCGCCACGGTGAAGAGGACGGTGCCCGCGTTGAACGACGAGACGCCGGAGGTCACGGTCTCACCGAGCTCGACGCCCTTCTTGATGACGACGCCGCTCATGGGCGCCGTCACGCGCGCCTTCTGCGACGCGGCGTTGCCGGAGATCGGAATCCCGCGGTCCTCGACGATCTGGTACCGCATCCTCGCCGCACGGAGCGTCTCGACCGCCTGATCGTGCTTGTTCGAGATTTCCTTGAACCCGTCCTTCCCGAGAAGGCCCTGCTCGTAGAGCGCCTTCTGGGTCGAGAACTCCCGGTCGGCATCCTTCAACTTCAACTCGGCGGAAGTCAGGCCGGCCTGGGTATCGGAGAGCGACTGCGCCTGGTTCACGTCCGGTTCGATCTCGGCGAGCATGTCGCCGGTCTTCACCACCGCGCCGTCGCGCACCCGAAGGGAGATCACGCGCCCCGAGACGGCGGACTTCACGTCCACCTTCGTCTCCGGGTCGACGACGCCCACCTCCCGGACGCTCACCTGGAGGTCTTCGGCCTGGACCTTGCCGAGCCGGAACGGGCTGCTCTGGGCCTTCGGGTCCTTCTTGTCCCGGCCGCGCGCGGCGATGACTCCGGCGGCCGCGAGCACTATCGCGACCACGCTGAGCCAGATGAAACGCTTTTTCTTCCTGGTCATGAGTTCCTCTGTCTTCGACCGAATTGCCGGGGGCATCGTCAAATACGCATCCCCCGGCTGAATGTTCGCGGCGGTGCCCCTCCCATACGGTTGAAAGCGAAAGCGCCTCGGCGTCGCGTCTCCGCCTTTCGGCCCTCGCCTGACGCGAAGCGCCCGGCACACCCGTTGCACCGCCCGCCCGGGAGGTGGACCATGCCAAGTGGCGACAAGTCGAGCTACACGGACAAGCAGAAAAGGCAGGCGGAGCACATCGAGGAGGGTTACGAAGACGGTGGCGCCTCGAAAGAGGAGGCCGAGCGGCGCGCCTGGGCGACGGTGAACAAGGAGACGGGCGGCGGCAAGAAGAGCGGCTCCGGGAGGGGGAAGAAGATGGACACGTCGCCCTCGAAAAACGGCGGCCGGAAGGGCGGCAAGGCGGCGGCGAAGAGCCGCAAGTCGCCGATCCGCAGAAAGAAATCCTCGGCCGCCGCGAAGAAAAGCTCGTCAGGCAGGAAGACGTCAACGCGGAAGTCTTCCTCCTCCTCCCGCTCGAAGAAGAAGTAGGAGCGCCTCTCGCTGTCCGGCGGCCGCGTAGAACGGCCCGACGTTTCCGGGCTCTTTCTCTCATCCGTTTGGCGTCGGGGGCAGAATGCCGATATGTCCCCTCGCGCCGAGAGGCTTTTCGAGGAGCTCCGCTCGCACGCACCCGCGGATGCGCGCGAGCGTGATTCTCTGGAGCGCATCGTCGAGTTCGTCGCCTCGTCTCACGATCCCTTCGCCCGCGACAACGCGTTCGGCCATGTCACGGGCAGCGCGATCGTGGCGCGCCCGGACGGCTCCGCGTTCCTGCTCGTCCACCACCGGAAACTCGCACGGTGGCTGCAGCCGGGCGGCCACTCCGACCCGCAGGACGCGAGCGTTCTCGAGACGGCCCTTCGCGAGGTGCGCGAGGAAACGGGCGCGGACGCTCTCGTTCCCGGAAACGACGGTCGTCCGCTCGACGTCGACGTCCACGCGATTCCGGCTCACGGCGCCGATCCGGCGCACTTTCACTTCGACCTGCGTTACCTGGTCGTCTTCCGGGGAGAGGCGGGCCCGGGCGAGCCGCAGGAGGTGAGCGGCTGCGCCTGGTTCTCTCTCGAGGAAGCGCTCGAGGCGGGCGTTGACGAATCGCTCGCCCGGGCGCTGCGAAAAGCGGCCGGCCGCCTGGGGCGTTCCGGCGCTTGAGCGGCCCTTTGCCCTATCGGCTCTGTGCGCGGCCCGCGCCCGCGCCGGAATCCCGCGCGGTCACGAACTCGACGGCCGCCGCGACGACCGCCGGGTCGTGCACGATGCGGCGGTGGCCGAGACCCCGGGTGGCCACGAGCGATCCGTTCTTCCAGGCGGAAACGATGGCTTTTCCATCGCGGAACGCGACCTCGGCGTCGCCTTCGTCGTGGAACACGAGCAGGGGAGTGGAGAGCCGGCCGGCTGCGGCGACGACGTCGAACTCCGCCCACGGGACGCCGAATTCGCGGGCCAGCCGCGCCTCCATGTGCTCGCGAACGCCCGGCGTGATGCCGACGATTTCCGCGAATCGACGCGTGTAGCTCGCCGGGTCGGCGGCCGGCGCCACGAGGACGACGCGTTTCGCCCTCACGCCGCGCGCGAGCGCGAGTGTCGAAGCGGCGCCGCCGAGCGAATGAGCGACGATCCCGGCGAAGGGACCGTAAACGTCGTGCGCGGCTTCGATCGCAAAGATGAACTCGGGGAGCGAAGACAGCCGTCCGCCGGTCGCCCCGTGTCCGGGGGCGTCGAAAGCGACGACTAAAAACCCCGCTTCGACGAGGGGAGGTACGAAGGATCCGAGTCTGGCCGCGCGGCTCCCCCACCCGTGGACGAGGAGAACCGCGGGACCCGCTCCCCACGTCCATGCCGAGACGGGACGGCCGCGCACCGGAAACGAGACGCGCCGACCGCGTTCCAGGACGACCCGCTCCCCGTCGGTTGCGGCATGCGCCGGAGGCCGCCGAAAGAGAGCCGCCGCCGCGCGAGCGGCGAGAGGAGGTGCGACGGCTCC
>JBBQDF010000047.1:0-10977 GCA_038319475.1 Thermoanaerobaculia bacterium | reverse complement strand
CGCATTGCGCCGAGTACGTGGGCGTCGACGGCTCGGCCGCCGGGATCGCGCGGCTCCAAAGCCATCTCGACAGAGCGCCGATCCAGGGCGTTACGCTCCTGCAGGGGGAGGCGCGGGACCTCGGCGGACTCGATTACGGCCGCTTTGACGTCGTCATCGTGAATTCCGTAGTCCAGTATTTCCCGACGGCCGAGTACCTGCGGGAAGTCATGCGCGAAGCCCTGCGGGTGCTGGCGCCCGGAGGGGCCGTCTTTCTGGGAGACGTCCGGAGTCTGCCTCTTCTGGAGGCGTTCCACGCTTCAGTCGAGCGCCACCGTATGAACCCGGCGCTTCCGGTCGAAGAGTTTCGCCGGCGGGTGCGCGAGAAGATGGCGGAGGAGACGGAGCTCGTCGTCGCGCCGGCGTTCTTCCACGCGATCCGAGAGGAATTTCCCGTCATCGATCGGGTGCAGGTTCTTCCAAAGAGGGAAGGCACCTGGAATGAGCTGACACGCTTTCGCTACGACGTCGTCCTTCGCACCGGCGTGGACCCCGAGCCGCTGGGCGAGGTCACGTGGCTCGACTGGGGCCGTGAAGGGTTCGATGTGGCGGAGATCGGGAGAAGACTCGAACGCGATCACCCGCGCGTTCTCGCCATCAGCCGGATCCCGAACTCGCGCGTCGCAGAGGAAGTCCGGATTCTGGAGCTTGCGCAAGCCGGCTCGGTTCGAACGGCGGAGGACCTCCACGGCGCCACAGAATCCCGGGCCGGCGGAGTGGATCCCTCGGACGTGTGGGCGCTCGCCGGGGCGAACTACGAAGTCCTGCTGAGCTGGGGAGAATCGGACGCCCAGGGCCGCTTCGAAGCCGTTTTCCGGCGAAGGCCCGGCGCCCTCGCTTCTCCTTCTTTACCGGGCTGGTCCGTTCCTCCCCTGGAGCCTGCCGCCTCTCTCGAGCCCCTGACGAACCGGCCGCTGGCCCGGTCCTCTTTTCGAGAGCTCGTCAGGCTCCTGCGCCGGACGCTGTTGGCGACCCTTCCGGAGTACATGGTGCCGTCCGCCTTCGTCCCGATGGACGTCCTTCCTCTCACCGACAGCGGAAAGCTCGACATGGCCGCGCTTCCGCCGCCGGAGAAGTCGCGCGCGGGAGTGGGGAACCCGTACGTTGCGCCGCGGAACCCGGCCGAGAAGATTCTCGCGCGGATCTGGTCGGAGCTTCTCGGCGTGGACCACGTGGGCGTGGACGACGATTTCCTCGACCTCGGAGGTCACTCCGTCCTCGCCATGCGCATCATTTCCCGCGTGCGCGAGGCCTTCGGAGTGGACCTCCCGCTCGGACAGCTGTTCGAGACTTCGACGGTCGCCGGACTGGCAGCCGTGCTGGACGCCGCGTCGGCGGAATCAATTCGACCGATTCTTCCGCGGTCCGCGGAGACGACCCGGGAAGTTCCGCTTTCGTTTGCTCAGCAGAGGCTATGGTTCCTCGATCAGCTCGAGCCGGGAGGCACGTCCTACAACATCGGCTTCGCGTTACAGCTTCTCGGACCCGCGGACACCGGCGCGCTCGCCCGGGCACTGACGGAAATTCACCGGCGCCACGAGTCGCTGCGGACCCGGTTCGTGTCGACCGACGGCCGCCCGGTGCAGAGAGTCGATGACCCGCGGCCCGCGAGGCTGCCCGTCATCGACATCCCGGAGGAGGGGGATCAGTCGGCGCTCGATGCGGCCATCGCCCGGGCCGTCGACGAGATCCGCGCCCCTTACGATCTGGCGAAGGGGCCGCTCTTCCGGAGCGTGCTCTATCGCCTGGAGAAACACGAGCACGTGCTGGTTCTCGCGATGCATCACATCGTCAGCGATGGGTGGTCCATGTCGGTCCTGTTTCGCGAGCTCGATCTTCTTTACGCCGCTTTCTTCCGCGGGAAGCCCTCGCCGCTTCCGGAGCTTCGGGCGCAGTACCGCGACTTCGCTGTGTGGCAGCGCGAGACTCTTGGAGAAGAGATCCTGGAGCGAGAGCTCGGGTACTGGCGGCGTCAGCTCGGGTCGGCGCCCCCCGTGCTCGAATTGAATGGCGACAGGCCCCGGCTCGCCATCCGCACGGGGGCGGGAGGCGGCCACACGTTTTCGATCGACGATCGTCTCTCTGAGGGGGTCCGCGGCATGGCCCGCTCCGAGTCGGCGACTTCGTTCATGACGGTTCTGAGCGCCTTCCTGGTTTTTCTGGCGCACCAGACGAACCGGACCGACCTCGTCGTCGGTTGCCCCTCTCTCGGGCGGAACCTGCCCGAGACGGAAGACATGATCGGCCTTTTCGTCTCCACGCTCGTCCTCCGGACGGACTTGAGCGGCGATCCCACGTTTCGCGAGGTGCTTTCCCGCGTCCGAGAGACGGTCCTCGCCGCCAACAGTCACCGGCACGTCCCGCTGGAAAAGCTGGTCGACGAGCTTCAAGTGCCGCGGAGTCTGAGCTATAATCCATTGTTTCAAGTCTGGTTCAGCCTCGACAACGCGCCCGTGCACTCTCCCCGGCTGGAAGACCTCGTGGTTCGGCCTTTGAGGGTCGAGTCCGCCGCGGTGCGGCACGATCTTCAATTGACGGTTCAGGAGCTTGCGGGTTCGATGGAAGCGACACTCGAATACAGCAGCGACCTGTTCGATCGAGAGACAATTCTCGGGATCGCGGGGGAGCTTCACGCGGTCCTCTCCGAAGCCATCGCGTCCCCGGACGCGCGCCTCGGCCGGTTTCACGAGGTGATCGAGGAGGAACGGACGAGGAGGCGGAGTGCGGCACAGAACGACCTGGAAACCGAGATGAAGAAACGCCTCGAGACCGGCCGGCGCAGGGTCGTTCGCGTATGAACGACGAAAAAAGGGGTCCCGAGGGGCTTCAGGGGCCCGGAAAGGCGGGATCGATCAGCCGCCGCGTCCAGCGGGTTTCGGCCGAGTCGCTCGTCGTCGCGAGGCCCCTGCGGTCGGAAGGCCCGCTGCCCCTGCTCGTGGAACCCGCGGTCCCCGGCGTCGATATCTCGGTGTGGGCGGCGGGCAACCGCGAACGCATCCAGCGGGACCTGCTCGCTCATGGCGCGCTGCTTTTTCGGGGATTCACAGTCGACTCTCCCGAGAAGTTCGAGCGTTTGATCCTGTCCGTCGGCGGCCCGCTGCTGGAATACACCTTCGGATCGACCCCGCGAAGCCACGTCAGCGGAAACGTCTACACGTCGACGGAGTATCCGGCGCACCAGGAGATCCCGCTGCACAACGAGATGTCGTATTCGCGCGACTGGCCGCTCAAGATCTGGTTCCTGTGCCTGCAGCCTTCGCCGGAAGGCGGTGAGACTCCCCTCGGGGACAGCCGGAGGGTGCTGCAAAAGCTGGATGCCGCCGTGCGCGATCGCTTCGTCGAGAAGAAGATCCTCTACGTGCGCAATTACGGGGAAGGGCTCGACGTGCCGTGGCAGAAGGTCTTCGAGACGTCGGACAAGGGGCGCGTGGAGGAGCTTTGCCGGGATCACGACGTTGCGTGCGAATGGCTCGGCGGCGACCGCCTCCGGACGCGCGAGCTCTGCCCGGCGATATCGCGGCACCCGGTCACGGGAGAGGACGTGTGGTTCAACCAGGCGCACCTTTTCCACGTTTCGGGGCTTCCCCCGGAGGGGAGGGAGGCACTGCTCGCGACGTTCGCGGAAGAGGACCTCCCTCGCAACGCGTACTACGGGGACGGGTCTCCCATCGAAGAGAACGCTCTGGCGCACATCCGCGAGGTGCTGCGTTCTGAAACGGTGGCTTTTCCCTGGGGCGCGGGGGACGTTCTCTTAGTCGACAACATGCTGACCGCTCACGGCCGGCGGCCGTTTTCGGGTCCGCGGCGGATCGTGGTCGGCATGACGGAACCGCACGGGAAGAGCGCAGCGGGGGTCGTCGCCGGATGAGCGCGGAGGTTCTTGAAGGCTTCCGGCTTTCCCCGCAGCAGCGTGCCGCCTGGCGCGACGCGTCCGCCGGGCGGTTACCCGCCGCGCGGTGCGCGATTCTGATCGAAGGGCCCATCGACGAGGCGCTGCTCGGCCGCGCGATCGACGACGCCTGGAAACGGTACGAAGTCCTCCGGACGTTTTTCCCGACTCTTCCGGGGATGTCGGAACCTCTTCAGGTCATCGCCGATCCGGGGCCGGTCTCCGTGCGCCGGACCGAAGATGCCGGAACGTTCGGAACGTTTCTCGACGAGCGGGCGGCGATGGAGTCCCGGGCGCGAGGTCTGCAATTCGATTCGTCGATCTCGGAGGGCCCCGTCTCTGCGGTGGAACTCTTCGCCATTTCTGCGTCGCGTCGCGTCCTGCTCGTGGCCCTGCCGGCCGTCTGCGCCGACGCGCGGAGCCTCGAGCTTCTGGCGAGGGACATTGCGCAGCTCTACGGCGGGGCGGCGTTCGCACAGGAGAGCTCGCCCGCTCCGCTGCAGTACGCGGATATCGCCCAGTGGTTGAACGACCTCCTCGAGGGCGATATGTCCGGGGCCGGCGCGGCCTACTGGAAACCCTTTCTGGCGGACGCGACCCCGCGCCTCGAGCTGCCGTTCGACCTGGCCGGCAACAGGAGAGTGACCCCCCGTCTGGAGTCTCACGGGTTCGTTCTGCCCCCGGCGCTTTCCAGAGAGCTCGGCGCCCTCGCGGCTCGGAGCGAGTGCCCACCCTCGGCGGTCGTGCTGGCGGCGCTCTGCGCGGTTCTCTCCCGCTACGCGGACCGGTCGGACTTTCTCCTCGCGCGAGGGTCCGACGGCCGCCGCCTCGAAGAGCTCCAGTCGGCGCTCGGTCCGCTGTACCGCTGGCTCCCCCTCCGATGCGAGATCGGCGAGGCGGAGACTTTCGACGCGCTGGCGCGCCAGCTCGGCCGGCAACTCGCCGACCAGGAGGTCTGGCAGGAATATCTTCCCGCTCCGTCCGACTCGGGCGCTTTCGCGGGCTCCGCGAGCCCCTGGTCGCCGATCGCGTTCGAGTACCGGGAAGCGCCCGAGCCCGTGCACGTCAACGGAGCTGCCTTTTCGGTGCGGGCGGTGGAGCTCGAGTCTCCCGGTTTCCCGCTGCGGTTTGCGTGCACCCGCGACTCCGACTCGGTTTCGGTGTCCGTTCACTACGACTCGAACCGTTTTGGCGCCTCGGACATCGAAGGCCTGGCCGAGTCGTTTGAGACACTGCTCGCGGAGGCGATCCGATCGCCGCAGACGCCGGTCGCGCGGCTGCTGATGGCGAGCCCGGCGTCCGCCGCGCGCCTGCTCGCGGCCACTGGCGGAACACGTTCCGCGGCGCGTGTCCTCGAACCGCTTTACCGGCAGTTCGAGCGACAGGCTCGCGAGAGGCCCGGCGCCACCGCTCTCGTGGGAGAAGGTCGCGAGCTTTCCTTCCGGGAGGCGGACGCTCTGGCCAATCGCGTGGCCCGGAAGCTCGCCGCCCTGGGCGTGACGGCGAACTCCGTCGTCGGGATCCTGCTCGAGCGCTCGGTGGCGAGTGTCGTCGCGCTGCTCGCTGTCTGGAAGGCGGGAGGGGCCTATCTGCCGATCGAGGTCTCGACGCCGGCGGAGCGCCGGAACTTCATGCTCCAGGATTCGGGCGCCCGGGTCGTGCTCACGACGCGCGCGATCGCCGCGTCGTCATCGGACTGGCCGTGCGCTCTCTTCGCGATCGAAGATGCGGACGGCGGGGAACCCGTCGAAAGCGGGCCTCCCGCCGCGCTCACCGACGCGCCCGATTCCCTCGCCTACATCATCTACACGTCCGGCTCGACGGTACAGCCGATGGGCGTCGCCGTCGAGCACCGGCAGCTCGCAAGCTATGTCGGGGCCATCGTGAACCAGCTCCGGCCTCCTCTCGGGGCCCGCTTCGCGACGGTCTCGACGTTTGCCGCGGACCTCGGCCACACCGCGATCTTTCCGCCCCTCGTCACGGGCGGCACGCTCCACGTCATTCCGCAGGAACTGGCGAGAGACGCGGATGCGCTCGCAGACGAGTTCTCGCGCCGCCGCATCGACTATCTGAAGATCGTTCCGTCGCATCTGTCCGCGCTGCTGGCCGGATCGCGCCCCGCGGCGGTGATCCCGGCCCGCGCCCTGATACTCGGTGGGGAGGCGCTCACGTGGGAGCTCGTGGCGCAGGTCAGGGGACTCGCGCCCGCCTGCGAGATCATCAACCACTATGGGCCGACCGAGACGACCGTCGGTGCGACCACCCGACCCCTCCCCCCCGGCGCGGAACGGATTCCCGGCTCGAAGAGCGTTCCCATCGGTCGCCCGATCGCCGGGGCGCGCGCTTACGTCCTCGACCGTTTTTTGAGCGTCCTTCCCGTCTGGGCGCCCGGGGAGCTGTACATCGCGGGTGAGGGGGTGGCGCGGGGATACCAGAACCGGCCGGAGCTGACCGCCGAGCGGTTCGTGGACGATCCATTCCATCCGGGAAGCCGGATGTATCGCACCGGGGACGTGGCGAGATGGCTCCCCGGGGGCGAAATCGAATGGCTCGGCCGCGCCGACTACCAGGTCAAAGTGCGCGGATTCCGCGTGGAGCTCGGAGAGATCGAGGCGCGGCTGCGCGAACATCCGGGCGTTCTCGAAAGCGTCGTGCTGCTCCGGGAAGACTCGCCCGGGGAAAAACGCCTGGTCGCGTACTTCGTTCCGCCGGCGGGCGCTTCGACCGGCGAGCCCGAGATGCAGGAATTTCTGCGCGGCTCGCTTCCCGAGTTCATGGTGCCAGCGAGCTTCGTTTCTCTCAAGAAGCTGCCTCTGACCGCAAACGGAAAGATCGACCGGCGGGCGCTGCCCGCGCCCGATCCGAGCCGGCCGTCCCGGGGACCGGGTACCGCCCCCCGCAACCCGATCGAACAGGAGCTCGCGACGATCTGGCAGCAGGTCCTGCGGCTCGAGACCGTCGGCGTGGACGACAACTTCTTTCATCTGGGGGGCGATTCGATCCTGGCGATCCAGATCGTGGCGCGGGCAAACCGGGCCGGGCTCCGGCTGACTCCGCGTCAGCTCTTCCAGAACCAGACCGTGGCGGAGCTCGCCGGGGTCGTGGAGAAGGCGTCCGGGCCCGGCGCGGAGGAATCGAGCGCCGCCGGCGCCGTTCCGCTGACGCCGATCCAGACCTGGTTCTTCGAGCAGGACCTGACCGACGTCCACCATTACAACCAGGCCATCTTTCTCGAGCCGCCGCTCTCGCTCGACCGCCGGGCGCTCGAGGAGGCCGTCGCGGCCCTCCTGCCGCATCACGATGCGCTGCGGCTGCGCTTCCGGCGCGAGGGCGGGGAGTGGCGCCAGGAGCTCGCGGCGTCGGTTCCGGACCGCCTCTTTTCCTCGATGTCCATCGGTGCGTCGGACTCCGCGCTCGAAGAGGCCGCGACGCCGGTGCAATCGAGCCTGAACATCGAGAAGGGTCCGCTGGCGCGGTTCGTCCTGTTCGAGAGGGCCGGATCGCCCGGGCGGCTCCTGATCGCCGTTCACCATCTCGCGATCGACGGCGTCTCATGGGGCATTCTCCTCGAGGATCTCGAGACGGCGTACGGCCAGCGGCTGCGCGGAGCGTCCGTCACCCTTCCTCCCAGGACGACCTCCTTCGCCGGATGGGCCAGGCGCCTGCCGGCGCATGCCAGCTCGGGCGCGCTCGACGGGGAGAGCCCGTACTGGCTCGCCGCCGGTCGCGGCGCGGCGCCGCTCCCGGTCGACCTCCCCGGCCCGAACGGAGTCGAGTCGGAAGCGATCGTCTCGACGTCGCTGACGGCCGAAGAGACCCGCGCTCTCCTGCAGGATGTGCCCGCGGCGTACGGGACTCAAATCAACGACGCCCTCCTGACCGCTCTTCTGCGCGCGTTTGGGCCGTGGACGGGATCCGACTCCCTGCTCGTGGATCTTGAAGGACACGGGCGAGAGGAGATCCTGGAGGGCGCGAACCTCTCCCGGACGGTCGGATGGTTCACCTCGCGCTTTCCGGTCCTGCTCCCGGCGGACACCGGGGCGGACCTCCCGGACCTCCTCAAACAGGTCAAGGAGCAGCTCCGCGCGGTTCCGCAGCGAGGCCTGGGATACGGCCTTCTCCGGTACTCCGGCGCCCGGCCGGACGTCGGCCGGGCGCTCGCCGCCCTTCCGCAGCCGCAGGTCAGCTTCAACTACGTGGGACAGGTCGATTCACGGTACTCCGAAATGTCTTTCTTTTCACGGGCCACCGGCTCCGCCGGGCGCTTGAAAAGCCCGCGCCAGAAGCGCCGGTATCTGCTCTCGCTCGACGGAGGGATCCGGAACGGCCGGCTCGAGTTCTCGTGGACCTTCAGCGAGGCCGTGCACCGGCGGGACACGATCGACGGTCTCGCCCGGTCGTTCGGACAGGTCCTGCGTGACGTGATCGCGCATTGTTCGGCGCCGGATTCCGGCGGCTACACCCCGTCGGATTTCCCCAAGGCGAAGCTGAGCCAGCGCGGCCTCGAGAAGCTCCTGTCGCGGATCTCGGGAGAAAAACAGTGAGGCTGGCGGATCTCGAAGACGTTTACGAGCTGGCGCCTCTCCAGCAGGGGCTGATGTTTCACAGCCTTCTCGAGCCCGAATCGTCCCAGTACGTCGAGCAGCTCGGGTGCGATCTGAACGGACCCCTGGATGTGCCGGCTTTCCGGCGGGCCTGGGAAGCCGCGATCAGGAATCACTCCACCTTCCGCACGTCCTTTCTCACCGACGACGAGGGCAAGCCGATCCAGGTCGTGCACCGCGAAGTGGCGCTTCCGTTCGAGGTCCATGACTGGAGCTCGCTTACACCCGACGAGCGGAGATTGCGACAGGACGGGTTCATCCGAGCGGATCGGAAGCGGGGTTTCGACCTCGGGACCGCTCCGCTTTTCCGGCTGAACGTCTTTCGGACCGGGCCCGATTCGCACTGGCTCCTCGTCAGCTGCCACCACATCATCCTGGACGCCTGGTCCCGGTACCTGGTGTTCGACCAGGTGCTTTCCGACTACGAATCGCTGCGGAGGAACCGGGAGCCGGAACCGCATGCCAGCCGGCCCTACGGCGACTACATCGAGTGGCTCCAGAAACAGGATCTCGGAAAGGCGCAGAGCTACTGGAAACGCGCGCTCGATGGAGTGGAGCCAGTCCCGCTCGAGATGGGTCCCGTGCCGGACCCGTCGGAGGGCCTCGAAGACATCTACCGCAAGCAGTATTCGCTGGTCGACGAGGCTGCCACCGCCCGCGTTCGACAATTCGCGCGTGAAAGAGGTTTGACCATCAACACGCTCGTTCAGGGCGCGTGGGCGGTTCTCTTGAGCCGGTACGCGGGCAGGGAGGACGTCGTTTTCGGCGTGGTCCTCGCGGCGCGTCCGACCGGACTCGCGGGAGTCGAATCAATGGTTGGATGTTTTCTGAACACTCTTCCGACGAGAGTGAAGGTTCCGGGCGGCGCCCGCGTCGGAGACTGGCTGAGAACGCTGCAGGACGAGCAGGCCGAGCTGCGGGAGTACGGCTACAGTCCTCTCGTCGACATTCCGAGGTGGGCCGGGTTGCCTCCCGCGCGCCCGCTCTTCGAGACTCTTCTCAATTTCCAGAACGCCCCGCGCGCCGAGGCTCGGTCGGGGAGAACGATCACGGTCTCGAACACGCAGGGGTTCGGCAGCCGCACGAATTTCCCCTTCTCCTTCCGGGTGGACGCGGAAGAGAGCCTGTACCTGGAGGCGGTTTCGGACTCGCGCCTTTACGACCCCCTTTCGGTCGAACGGCTCTTCGGCCATTTTCAGACGGTTCTCGATGCGATGATTTCCCGGCCCGAGGGAACTCTCGCGGATCTGCCGATGCTCACGCCCGCGGAGGAGCGTTTGATTCTTCGCGTCTGGAACGACACGGCGGCGGAGTATCCCCACGACTCCTCCGTTCACCGGCTGTTCGAAGCGCAGGCGCGGCGCACCCCGGAGTCGACGGCGCTTTATTTCGGGGAAGACACGTGGTCCTTTGCCGACCTGAATCGCCGCGCCAACCGGCTCGCCCATTTTCTGATCGCGCGGGGAGCTCGTCCCGGAGATCTCGTCGGCGTCTGCGTCGAGCGGTCGCCCGAGATGATCAGCTCCATCCTCGCCGTGCTCAAAGCGGGCGCAGCGTACGTGCCTCTGGATACCTCCTACCCGAAGGAGCGTCTGGCTCACATCCTCCGGGACTCCGCCGCGCAGATCGCGATCGTGACGGAAACGTCCCGACTCCGTCTGCCCGACGATTCCGCGGAGCTGCTCTCGATCGAACGGGAAGCCGAGGGGATCTCCCGGGAACCCGAGGAAGACCCGGGGGTTCCCGTCTCCGCCGGCGACCTGATGTACGTCGTCTATACGTCCGGGTCGACAGGGGTTCCGAAAGGCGTGGAAGCGGTCCACCGCGCTTCGGTCAACCGGTTCGCGTGGATGTGGAAACGCTATCCATTTTCGTCGGATGAGGTGGGCTGCCTCACGACGTCGATCAGCTTCGTCGACTCGGTGTGGCAGATCTTCGGTCCCCTACTTCAGGGGGTCCCGGTCCGGATCGTTCCGGACGACACCGGCACGGACCCGCACCTTCTCGTACCGGCGCTCGAGAGCGGCCGCGTCACGCGTCTGGTGCTCGTTCCGTCACTGCTCCGTGCGATTCTCGAGTCGATCGGCTCGGCGAGCGGGCGTCTGCCGGCTCTGCGCCAGTGCGTTTCGAGCGGAGAAGCCCTGCCCGTGGACGTCGCAAGCGCTTGCCGGAGACAGCTGCCGCACGTCCTGTTGATCAATCTGTACGGGTCCTCAGAAGTCGCGGCCGACGTGACCTTTCACGAGGTGATCGAGGCGCTACCTCGGGCTGTGCCCATAGGACGTCCGATTTCCAACACACAGATCTACCTTCTCGATGCGAGGCTTCGTCCCGCGCCGATCGGAGTCGCCGCGGGCCTTTACGTGGGCGGCGACGGCGTCGCCCTCCGATATCGCGTCCGGCCGGACCTGACGGCCGAGCGGTTCCTGCCGGACCCTTTTCGCC
>JBBQDF010000046.1:0-11135 GCA_038319475.1 Thermoanaerobaculia bacterium | reverse complement strand
CCACGTCCCACACGTTCACGAGGACCAGAGGATTCCCCGCTCGATGAAGCGCCTTGAGCCCCTCGGCTCGATGGCGCAGCGTCAGGTCTTTATGAGAACGAAGCCTCACCGCGGGATCATACCGGTCCGCGTTCCGGTGGTATTGCGCGCAAGTTGTCGCCGGGGGTCGCGTAGGAACGGGCAGGTTCCCTACGGAGGAGCAGCCCCGACGGAGGAACAGCGTGGGCGGAAGGTCGAATACGCCGTCCGCGGCAAGCCGGCGAGCGCCCGTGAACCCCTGAATGCGCTTCCGATGGCGGCGGGCCCTGGCATCAGCCCGTCCGCGGCGCGGAGCCCTCGGGCTCATCGCTTGAAAAAGGCGCGGCATCGCTCACTCGCGACTATCAGGGGGGCGCCTGCGAAAACAAGAGCCCTGAGAGGTGCATGCCGGGAAAGGCTATTCGTCAGGTGAGCCCGGACCGGTCTTCCGGGCATCGATCACCTCGCCGGTGCCGCCGCCCTCGATGGACTGTACGTACGCCGCCGCGACCTTCTCCGCGGGCATGCCCTCGCCGGGATCCCGGCCCATCGCGGAGAGCGTCTCCGCCACCCACGGAGGGCTGACGGCGTTGATCCGCACGCCCCGGGGCAGCTCGAGCGCGGCGGCGCGGGCGAACGCGTCGACTCCGGCGTTGACGACACTGATCGCGGCTGCCCCGGGCGCAGGCTCGGACGCGAGCACACCGCTGGTCAGAGTGAAAGAGCCTCCGTCGCGGATCGTGGCGAGCCCGAGACGCACGAGGTGAACCTGGCCCATGAGCTTGTGCGCCAGGCTGAACCGAAAATCTTCCTCCGTCAGCGACGCCAGGGGCGCAAATCGCGCCTGCCCTGCGGCGGAAACGAGCGCGTCGAAGGGGCCGACGGCCTTGTACAGGTCTTCGATCGAGCCCGGCCGCTCGAAATCCACCTGGAGGTCTCCGCGGGAATGAGCGACACGCACGACCTCGTGCCGCCCTTCGAGCGCACGGACGACCTCGCGCCCGATGGTTCCCGAGCTTCCGACGACGATGACTTTCATGATCTTTCCTCTCAGCGCGCGGATCACGCGGACGCGCCGCACCATGCAGCAGGCCCACTCTGCGGCCACCGGGAAAATTCCGATGCGCCGGCGATCGCGTCGAAACGAGATCTCCCCTCAACGGATCGTATGACGGCTCCTCATCGGGCAAATCCGTCGTGGCGTGAGGGACAGGAAACCCGCTCGACCCCGTGCGGCAATGGTTGAACGGACGTCGACCCCCAGGCTCTGGCCGGGGAACTAAATGGCAAGGACGCGGGACATCGGCAATGTTTCAACGCTCAACGCCCAACAACGCCCAACGCCTCAACCGGCTCCCTCCCTTCTTCGACATACCATCCGGAGATCACGCACGATCCGCGTCACGGCCGTGGGAAGGGTCGGCGGAAAGCGCTCGTCTTCCTGGGAGTTCTCGGCGGCGGCTTCCTGCTGCTGATGGCCGGCGGCTTCATCGACTTGGGGCTCATGCGCTGGCCGGTCAAGACATTCCGCGACCCGGACCGCGCTCTCGTGCGGCTCACGCCGGTCGACACCACGATCGACGCTCTCACCCGGATCCCCCGTCCGCCGGACTCCTCGTTTCATGGGAGATCGAGAATCGCGCCCGAGGAGACGACCGTGTTCCGGGTTCGGGCGACCTTCCGCCGGATGTTCGACGGGGCCGACGGCGACATGCATCTCGTCCTGGCCGACCCGGCGGACCCCTCCCGGGTGCTGATCGCCGAAATTCCCTTGCCGCTCTTTTCGATCGGCAGTGGACTCGGGGCGCGCTTCGGGTCCGAGCGGGAGGCAGTTCGCGGTCGTCTGCCTCCTCGCGGGCAGATGGTCGAGGTCACGGGAGTCGGGTTCTTCGACTACCACCGGCATCGAAAGCGCGACAACGGGCTCGAGCTCCACCCGGTCATCGGCCTGAGATTCCTGTCCGCGCCGCCTCCCCGCCGCTGAGTCGGGCGCCGTTTCAGGGCACCGGGTCGGGGACCGGGGAGGACTTCTGGGCGACCGCACGCCACCGGCCATCGCGCCGCGCGTAGACGCGGATGTAATGTACGTTGTTCGGAACGTCCCGCCCGTCTTCGCGGCGGAAGCCTCGGGTGCGGGCGGCCACGATCGCGGTGTCCCCGAACACGCGGCCATGAACGTCGAAGATCTCGAGGCCCCGGTAACCGCGCGCGCCGGACCTGTACGACGCAAGGATATCCGCCTTCAAATTCTCCTTGCCCGAGGCTTCGATCGCGACATAGTCGTCGGCGACGATTCGGTCGTACGTGGCCAGGTCCGTTTTCGCTATCGCTCCGACCAGGTCTCGTTCCAGGCTCTCCACCTGCCGCGCCGCATCCTCCGGCGTGGCCAGCGACGCAAAAGCGGAGAGGAAAAAGGCGAGGCATACCAGCAGATCCCGACCAGTTCGGCCCATGTTCCCCCCTCTGATGATCACTTCCCCGAGAACTTTACGCACTTCCTTGTACAGCGGCTTTCGGACCCCGCCCCTCGAAACGCGCAGCGGAGAGTCGCCGCGTCCTCCGTGCCTCCACGCGACGGGATCATCTCCCGGAATCGCCGCCCTCGCGCGCGTGATCTCTCGATGTTCCGGTTCGCGGGCTCATCGCGCGCAGGTCGCCTCGAAGTCGGACCCCCGGGGAAGGGACTTCGGCGCCGGCGCCGCTACGACTTCTTCGTCTTGTTCTGGATGTGAGAGAACAACTTCGCGTAGTCGGGCGAGTCCGCTGCCAGGCGCACCCCGAAGCCCGAGGCCGGCAGGTTCTGGGAGGGCTCCGGGATCGCGGCGCTTCGAACGACCTTGCCTTTCAGGAGGAGCGTGCGGCCGTCCGGCAGATGCACCGTCAGACGCAGATGGGGGCCGGTGTTCGGGACTCGCGGGCTGCGCACGAACATGCCGCCGCGCGACAGGTTGGAAATGACCCCCGTCCCCTGCGCCGAGTCGTGTGAAAAATCGACGGTCATTTCGACCGGGTGACGAGGGCCCCTGCGCTTCTCGCCGGGTTCCGGGGCGGGGGGAGACTGCCGCGCCCGGAACGGACGCGCGAGAAGGAAGGATCCGTTCGCCCGCCGCACCCCGGTCGCGATGCTCCTCGGAGGGTCGAGGTCGCCTTCCGTTTCTCGATCGGACCCGGGGGCGCCCGCGGGACCGGGAGATGCGGCGACGTCCGGAGAGTGCTCGACCCTCGAAATGACGCCCGTCACGTCGCGGCCGTCGACGGGCACCAGACATCGGAAGCTCACCGGGAAGATCGCCCGGGGGTCCCGGCCGAGGAGGGTCCACTGTCGCTCCAGAGACTCCGCCGGAACGGGACCCTCGAACCAGAACCGGACCTGACCGGCCTCGGTCACGATCACCGGCTGCAGGTAGTCGACTCCCGTGTCGTCAACGGGAAAACAGAAACCGGGATGCCGGCTGCCGTCGTGAAGAGTAAATTCCGTCGCCGCGAGAAAGACTTCCTCGTCCGCGCTGCCGAGCGACACGCGTTCCGCCGGCGACACCAGAGCGTCGTCGCCCGTTCCCCCCTCGTAACGCCACACCGCGGCGGCGGCCAGGTCAGCGATCGTCAGTTCGACGAGCTGTTTCACTGCGCGTACAGTAACCCGGATCATTCACGCAGGCGGCGCCCCGACACCGGAGCGGCCTGCGCACAGAGGTCTGTTACGGCGGATCGAGCTCTGCGCCTCCGGACGGAGAAGGAGGATTGCCGTCCCGGCCCTGGATTGTGATTCGATTCGGGTTCTTCGAGGAGACGGCCATGGATCCATCGTCGAGCACCATTCTCGTGACGGGAGGGGCGTCGGGCATCGGATACGCGCTCGCCGCAGGATTTCTGCGCTCGGGCAGCCGGGTCATCATTTGTGGCCGCAGGGATGAGAAGCTTCGGGAGGCGCGGGCCGAGCATCCGGAGCTCGACATTCGCGCGTGCGACCTCGGGCGCGAAGTCGAAAGGGTGGCGCTCTTCGATTGGGCGGTCGAGACGTTTCCAAGTGTAAACGTCCTCGTGAACAACGCGGGGATCCAGCGCCGGGTTCGGCTCGACCAGCCCCGGGACTGGCGCGCCGCGGCGGAGGAGATCGCGATTAATTTCGAAGCGGCGGTGCACCTCGCCATGCTGTTCGTTCCGCACCTGAAGCGGCAGACAGGCCCCGCCATCGTGAACGTGACCTCGGGTCTGGCGTTCTCGCCCCTGGCCGGTGTGCCCGTCTACAGCGCGACGAAGGCCGCGATGCATTCGTTCACCCTCTCGCTCCGGCACCAGCTCGCGGGCGCCGTCGAAGTCATCGAAGTGGCCCCTCCCGCCGTCGACACGGATCTTGGCGGTCCGGGGCTTCACACCTTCGGGGTCTCGGTGTCCGAGTTTGCGGACGAGGTGATGCAGGGGATTGCGCGAGGAGAGCCCGAGATCACTTACGGCTTTTCGCGGAAGGCGAGCCGGGCTTCGCGCAGCGAGCTGGACGAGATCTTTCGCGGAATGAACGGGTGAAGGCGGACCGGCAGGGGCTAGCTCCCGGAGCGGTTGGTCGGGATCAAAAGGACTCCAGGTTTCAGGCGGTCGCCGCGAGCTCACCGAGATACTCGATGAGCGACCGCGTGGCCCCATCGAAGCCCTGGATCTTCGGGTTTGACGACTCGATCAAGTAGTACTCATCGGGCGCGTGCGCCCCGGAGCCGTGTCCCAGACCGAAGTGGCCGGCGGGTAGCTTCAGAGGCTCTCCCGTGAACACATATCCGGGCCACGATCCGGCCAGCCGAGGCCAGAGAATCGGATCGACGCCGTTGCGCCTGTAAACAGAAAGCTGCGCGCGGACGAGGGCGGCGTCGCGCGGCGTGCTCGTCGGGTCGTAGCCGCCCGTCATGTTCACTTCGAGATCGCCGTAGCCCCGCCTGGCGAGGTGCTTTTTCAGGGCATCGAGGGCGGCGGCGGCGGTCATATCGGGCACGAGCCGCATGTCGATCTTCGCGACCGCCTTGTGCGGAAGGATCGTCTTGCCGCCGGGACCGGTGTATCCCCCGACGAGTCCTTCGATGTTCACGGTCGGCTCGCCGGCGAGCCGTTCCAGGGACTCCAGAAAGGTTGCGTCTTTCGACCAGCGGGTGACGCCGAGCTGCTTCTTCAAGGAGTCTTCGTCGAGGCGGCCAGCGCCCGCCGCGATCATCGCTTTCTCCCCCGGCGAGAGCGGGCGAACGCGGTCGGCGAAGCCCTCGATCGCCGGTGTATTGCCGTCCGGGGAGACGAGCGTGTTCAAACCCTGCACGAGGTGCCAGGCGGGGCTGTCGACGCGCGCCTTGTTGCTCGAGTGGATGTCGAGGCGGGGCCCGCGGCCCCACTTCTCTCCGGTCGCGACGAGCTCGAGCTCGACGACTCCCTTCGCCCCGAGCGTCACCGTGACCTGACCATCGAGACCCTGGCTCGCAAACGGCATGAAGACACCGGAGCACCGGGCCAGCGCGGACTGAATGTCGGCGCGCCGGACGATTTGAGGAAAGTGCGGAGAGCCGATCTCCTCCTCGCCTTCCGCGACCAGGACGAGGTTGACGGGAAGCTTCCGGTTCGCGCTGCGGAACGCGTGCAGCGCCGCCAGAAACGCGGCTTCCGGACCCTTCTGGTTCACGGCCCCGCGGCCGACGAGCACTTTTCCAAGGCCCGGCTTGTCGATGATCGCCGCGTCCCAGGGTGGCGACGACCATTCCGCCGGGTCGACCTGCTTGACGTCGTACATGAAGTAGATGCCGACCGTCTTCGGCGCGCCGGCGTCCAGGGTCGCGAAAATTCCGGGCGACCCGTCGGTCGCGACCTTCTCCGCGCGCCCGAAGCCCGCGTCTTTCAGCATGCGGATCAGGAGCTCGCATCCTTCGGACATTCCTCGGTTTTCCGCGGCGATCGACGGCTGGTGGATCCAGTCCTGCAGTCTCTTCACGGCCTCGCCGTGATGCTTCTCGACCTCGGAGAGGACCGGGCGCAGGTCCGGCCCGGACGCCGCGGCCACGAGGCGTCGCGGCAGAGCGAGCGTCGCCGCGCCCGCCGCGGCGCCACGGAGAAAGAATCTTCTGTTCATGCGCACCCTCCCGTCCCTTTCCTTCTCATTTCACGAACGGCGACTTCACTTTCTTGTACCCCTCCGGCACCTGAAAGGTCGAAGGGGGGATCGGCCCCTTCCTGACTTCGACCGCTTCCTCGAGCGTCGATGTCCGGGACATGGGAGTCCGGATGATGATGGCCGTCGAGAGGGGAAATCCCTTTACCTTCTTCATCTCTTCGTAGACGTTCTGAAAGATCTGCCCCATCGGCCCCATGGCGGCCAGCGCCGTCTTGCGGCTGTCGTAGTACCGCTGCGGCGCCGGAAGTCCGGGCGCGGCCCACAGGTCGACTTCGACGGCATCTCCGAGGGAGAGGGAGTAGCGCTCGCAATCGTAACCGGCGAACTTCTGCTTTCCGGCGAGCTTCTCGAGCTTCGGATCCCGCACGCCGAACAACGCCTCGAGCGGCGTCCCCCGCATGTCTCGCGTCAGCTTCTCCCAGTAGGCGGCCATCTCTTCGAGGGTCGATTCCCAGTACTGCTTCTTCTTGTTGTCCATCATCGTCATCTTCCCCGTCTGAAAATGCATGATGGTGTCGCCCTGCGCCGACGACGTGCGGGCGTACTCGGAGGTGATGTACTGGGTCATCGGCGATTCGTTGTTGCCCATCGTGAGCTTCGACTGCACCGTGAGGTCCTGGGCGGAGACCGACAGCGCGAGCAGCCATCCGGCAGAGATCAGCAGGCCAGGCGTTCTTCGATGCGTCCTCATCGGATCCTCCTCCGCTCGGGCGGGTGAGGCGAAGAATACCCGGCGACCGCCTCCCCGCCCAGACCGAAGTTTCTCGGGGACGGTCTCCTCGAATCCCTCCGCGTCCGCGGGCGACCCCGGGTCCCTCAGCAAGGATGGGCGCTCCGATCCGGTCCACCTCGTCGGTCACGGCGCCTGCACTCCCGGCGCTCCGCATCTCCCACGCGCAGCGATCAGACTCCTCGATTTCTCGTCGATTTTTTTCGGAACTTGAAATCCGATCTGCCCCGGCTCCTCGTAAGTCCGAAGCAGATCCTCCGTGGAACGTCTCCTCGGAGCCTGCAGGCGAATCCATTTCCGGAGGATCCCATGAAGTTTCCGGGTCGAGTGTCAACGCTCGTTTTGTCGGTCTTACTGTGCTGGGCCGCATCGCCGGCCAGCGCTTCGAGTCACCGCGAGGCACCCGCAATCACAAAGTCCCCGAAAGTGGACGCGACGGACTTCTACATGTTCCGAAGCTACGAGCCCGGCCGGTCGGGATACGTGACGCTTCTCGCCAACTACCAACCGTTTCAGGACCCGGCCGGCGGACCGAACTTCTTCATGCTGGACGAGAACGCGATCTACGAGATCCACGTCGACAACAACGGGGACGGAAAAGAGGACATCACCTTTCAGTTCCAGTTCAGGAACCAGTCCAGGAATCTGAAAATCGCGGTCGGAGACAAGCAGATCCCGGTCCCGGTCCTCAATCTCGGCACGATCGGCCCCGGAGTGAGCGATCACCTCAATTTGAACGTGGTCGAGAGGTACACGCTGAGCGTCGTCCGTGGCAACCGGAGAAGTGGCGGGCAAACCGTCAACCCGATCGGCGCAAGTACCTTTCTGAAGCCGGTTGACCGGATCGGAGACAAATCTATCCGGGACAACGATCCCACCGCTTACCAGGTCTATGCCGACGACCACATTTACGACATGCAGATCCCCGGATGCGCGGCCCCCGGCCGTGTCTTCGTCGGGCAGCGTCGCGAGGGTTTCGTGATCGACGTCTCGGAGTCCTTCGATCTTTTCAACCTGAACCTTCTCGGGCCCCGGGATGGCAAGTTGAACGACCTGGCGGCGAAAAACGTCACCACTCTCGCGCTGGAAGTTCCGACGCAGTGTCTCGCCCTTCCGGGACAGCCCATCATCGGCGCCTGGACGACCGCGAGCGTTGGAAACGAGGAATCCAAGGGCGCTCCCCAATCCTACAAGCAGGTGTCCCGCCTCTCGAGCCCCCTGGTGAATGAAGTTGTCATCGGGCTCCCCGACAAGGACAAGTTCAACGCCAGCGAGCCGAAGGACGACAAGCAGTTCCTGGACTACGTGACGAATCCTTCTCTGCCGGCGATTCTTCAGGTGCTGTTTCCTCAGGTCAAGGCGCCCACGCTGTTCCCGCGCACGGATCTGATCGCGACGTTCCTGACCGGCGTCCCCGGCCTGAACCAGCCTCCCGGCGTCGTTCCGTCCGAAATGCTCCGGTTAAACACCAGCATCGAGCCCAAATTGCCGGCAGTGCAGAAGTCCCTGGGAGTCCTCGAATTGGACCAGGCGGGATTTCCGAATGGACGGCGCCCCGGAGATGACGTCGTCGACATCGAGCTACGCGTCCTGATGGGGGCGTTATTGCCGCTCTCGCAGGCGCCTGACGGAAACAAGCCGTTCACCGACGGCGCTCTCACGAATGCGACGATCGCTTACACGCCGGATGGACGGATCACGACCGCTCCGGCGTTTCGCCTTTACCGCGACACGTTTCCGTTTCTGCAGACCCCTCTCTCTTCTTCTCCGCAGCCGATCCATCCGTAGTCTGATCGTGGTGGGGCGAAGCGACGACGCTTTGCCCCACACTTCCTGGATCGCGCGGATCAAACGTCCCCCGTACAGTCTCCCGCCGCCGCCGCTGCATGCGGCGTCCTCGGAGCTGTTGTTCGGAACCTTCGTCCATAGGCCGGGCGATCTGGCTGTGGGGGAGGGACTCGAACCCCCAACCTTCCGGTTAACAGCCGGGTGTTGTACCAGTTCAACTACCCCACAGCGGCGAAGGCTGAAGATCGGAGCTTAGACGATTCGAAGGACCGACCGATCGAACGGGCTGGAGCGCGCCGGGCTTCTCGGCGTTTGCCACTGGCGGTCGCACGGACCGGCGGTCACCGCGTCGCTCGCCCCGAAACACGGTCCGTCGAAAGCCCGCGCAGCGCGAACACCGTGCTCGTCCCTGCGAAGGCGGATTTTCCATGCGGCCCCTTGCGATCCGGATTTTGCGACGCACTGCGTCCCGCCCTGGGAGGGGCGATGAAAAAGGGGCCAGCGGGATCCGCGGTCCCTGTGACACCAGGGGACGAATAGCGGGCGACCTTCTCGGGTCTCGGAAAAGGCGCGACGAGCCTGGAGCGTTGGTTCGCGGCGAGTGCCGCGTCCGCGGTTCAGCTCCCGACTCTCGCCGACCTCAACCCTCGAGACGGGCGTCGACGGTGATTTTTGTCTGGAGAAGCCTCGAGATCGGGCACCCGGTCTCCGCGGCCCGCGCGGCGGTCTGGAACGCGGCTTGAGAGCCGCCCGGGATCTTCGCCACCACCTCGAGGTGCGATTCCGTTACCGTCCAGCCGCCGTCGAGCTTGTCGAGCGTGACGGTCGCCGAGGTGCGGAGGCTTTCGGGGACGAGGCCCGCCTTGCCGAGCTCCGCCGAGAGCGCCATCGTGAAACATCCCGCGTGCGCTGCCGCGATTAACTCCTCCGGATTCGTCCCCTTCCCATTTTCGAAGCGCGTCGTGAAGGAGTAGGGCGCGCCTGCGAGCAACCCGCTCTCGGTCGAGACCGTCCCCTTTCCCGTCTTCAGGTCGCCGTTCCACTCCGCCGATGCCTTCCTCTTCATGCGAGTCTCCTTTATTGAAGCCGGCCCTGGCGCATTTTGCGAAGACCGCCCGGACTCCGTGCCGCCGGACCCATTTTTTCTGCAATGATCGCGCCGCCGAGTCTCGAGCGCCGAACAACAACTCAGGAGGGTCCGGCGATGATCCTGACACGCGCCACCGCGCTCTTCGGAATCGATCACCCCGTTTTCCTCGGCGGACTTGGAGCGGCAACGGGTGGCGAGCTCGTGGCCGCCGTCTCCGCCGCGGGGGGACTCGGGATCCTCGGGTGCGCGGGACGCAGCCACGAGTGGATCGTCGAAGGCGCCGCGATGATCCGGGCGAAGACGGATCGTCCCTTCGGGTTGAACCTCCTGCTCTTCGAGGTGGAGGAGGCCGCGTTCGAGGCCGTGCTCGAAGCGAGGCCGCGCGTCTTTTCCACCGCGTGGCCGTGGCCGGACCAGGATCTGCGCCCCTTCTTTTCGCGGGCGCGCGACTCCGGCGCGCTCGTGCTCCACATGGTCTCGAGCGTCGCGGAGGCCCGCCGGGCGGCGGAGGCGGGCGCCGATGCGATCGTGGCGCAGGGAACGGAGGGGGGCGGGCACGTCGGGCTCATAGCCACGATGGCCCTCGTCCCGCAGGTGGTCCGCGCGGTCGCGCCGGTTCCCGTCCTTGCCGCCGGTGGAATCGCGACGGGGCCGGGTCTTGCGGCCGCGCTGGCGCTCGGCGCTGACGGCGCGCTCCTTGGAACCCGGTTTCTCGCCACTCCGGAGGCGCCTGTCGCGCCGGGTTTCAAGCAGGCCGTGCTCGCGTCGGACGGGCACGACACTCTGCTGACGGAGATTCCCGACATTGCCCGGGGCCGGGTCTGGCCCGGGGCCTGGTCCCGCGTCGTGCGCAACCGGTTCATCGAGTCGTGGGCGGGCCGTGAGGGCGAGCTTCGCGCGCGCCGCTCCGAAGCTGGTCCCGCGATGATCCGCGCGTTTCAGGAGGGAAATGCCGAAGGCGCCGCGCTCTTCATCGGGCAGGAGGCGGGCCTCATCGACAGGCTGGAGCCCGCATCCGAGATCGTCCGGCGACTCGTGCTCGAGGCCGAAGAGACAATCGAACGCCTGAGGTCGATGGTCCGCTGACGGGGCGACGCGACCCTTCCAAGGCTCCGCTATCCGGTGTCGCGCCTCTTGACGCCGACGACGACGCTCCAAGTGTGAAGGAACATCATCTGTCCGTCGCGCAGGAAGGGACGCATTCCCGTCGGCGGACCCTGGTCGAGCTCGGCCCGGATGTCCCGGAGAATCTGCTCGCGCGAAGCTTCCGAAGGGCCCGTGCGGTCCAGCCACTCATCGAGGGTGTTCGGCACGTCGCGCAGGAATTTTCCGCTGATTCGGACTCCGCTCTCCTGAATGAGGCGATCGAG
>JBBQDF010000045.1:0-11181 GCA_038319475.1 Thermoanaerobaculia bacterium | reverse complement strand
AGTGCCTGGCCATTTCCCGCGCGTCGGCAAAAGGAGACTCCAGCCACAGCCCGCGCACCCGAGGCTCCTCCGCCGCCCAGAGGAGCGCCGTAGACGAGCCGGCGGAGCACGAGTGGACCGCGATGCGGGAGGCGTCGAGGCCGAACCGTCCCTCGGCGGCTTCGATCGCCCCCGCGAGGTCTTCCCGTTCGAGCAGGCCGTAGGTGACGAAGTGACCGCCGCTCGGTCTGTGCCCTCGCAGATCCGGCACCAGAGCGTTGTACCCGAGGGAGAGGGCGCGGACGGCGTCCGGCGTCCACTCCGCCGCGTTGCCGCCCTTGCCATGGAGGAACACGATCGTCCGCGAGGAGCGGCCCTCCGACGGCATCGCCAGCACCGCGTGGAGCTCGTCGGGCGAGCGCGGGGAGCCGGCACACCGGTAGTCGTGGACGCGGGCGCCCGCGGCAGAAAGCGAAGAGAGGAGGTCCTCCCGGCTGGCCGCGCACGGAGTCAGCCCGTGGGGCGAGATGAGCCGGCGTGCGAGCGTGCGGGCGACGATCCACGAGGCGCCCGCCCAGGCGGCCACGCCCGCGGCGGCGAAGGCTATCGCGACGCGGCGGCGCATTCGCCGACGCTATCAGCTGCCGCCGCTTCAAGCGGTTTCGCCGATCTCGTGACTAGAATGGACGATGATCCGCCGCTCTGCCGCGCTCGCCGTGCTGCTCGCGGGGATTTCCGGTTCTCTCCGGCCACAGACGTCTCAACCCCGCCGACACTTCCGAATCGTCGACGCCGGGCCCGGGTGCTACGCCGCAGTCGCGACGCCCGGGTCTCCTCTTTCGACCGGCAACGCGGGATTTGTCATCGGGACGGAGGGCATTCTGGTGGTCGACGCGTTCGCGAGCGAAGCGGCCGCGCGGGACCTCTTTTCCGAGATCCGGCGGCGCAGCGCTCTGCCTGTCCGCTGGATCGTCCACACGCGCGATCGCCCGGACGGCGCCCGCGGCGACGCCGTATTCAGAGACCGCGGCGTGGTGATCCTGGCGCCGAAGACGGACCTTCGCGCGATCCTCCCGCCGTCCGATCAGACGACCGCGGGCCGCCGCGCCCGGCCGGCGAGTCTTCTTCGGCCGGACGTCGCGCCCTTTTCCACGACATCTCTGTGGCTCGGCGGCCGGACGGCGCGCGTTTTCCTTCCGCGGGGGGACGCGGCCGGTGACCTCGTCGTCGCCGTGGAGCCCCCCGACGTCGTCTACACGGGCAGCCTCTTCTGGAACGCGACCGTTCCGGACCTGCTCGACTCGGGCACCGCCACGTCGATGGCGGCGCTCGAAGGGTTCACGCGCGACTTTCCCGCCGCCACGTTCGTTCCGCGCCACGGAGAGCCGGGCCACGCGCTTCAGGTGAGGTTCTTCCGCGATTATCTCGCCGGCCTGCGGCAGGCGGCCGGCCGGGCGATGGAAGCGGGCCTTTCCGGGCCGGCGCTGACGGGCAACGGCAAGGACGCTCTGCGGCCGCGATACGGCGCCTGGACCGGATTCGATCAGTTCGCCGCGAGAAATCTCGAGCAGACCGAACGGGAGATGCGGCAGAAGTCCCCGGGCCGGTAAGCTCCGCGCAGACCGGGAAGCGCGGGACCACGGAGAGAAGACCAGGAGGCTCGATGAACGACATTCCTTCGGGAAAAAACACGCACGAATCGCAGGCGGACGGCGCACCCGCGGTTTCGCCCGCCCCGGCGGCCGAGGCCGAGGTCGCACCGCGCTTTGCCGTCTCCGTCGAATGGACCGGGGACGGGAGCGGATGCGGGACGGCGCGCGTGGCCGCGGAGACGTTTGGAATTCCGATCGGCGGAGCGAAAGAGCTCGGCGGCTGCGGCAAAGGCTCCAACCCGGAGGAGCTCCTGCTCGCCGCCATCGGCGCGTGCTTCGCGGGGACCTGGGGGATCTTTCTCAAGAAGCTGGCGATCGATTACCCGGATCCCACCCTGCGACTGACCGGGGACCTCGAGAAAGATCCGAACGGCGGCTTTCGCATGAGCCGCGTGTCGATCTTCGCCCGCGTTCCATCCGAGCTTCTGGCCTCCCGGCGGCCGGCCATCGAGAAGACCCTCGCACTCGCCGAGAAGTACTGCATCCTCTCGAAAGTCGCAAAGGCCGCGATGCCGGTCGACGTGGTGCTCGAAGAGATGGAGGCATAGCCGGCGGTATCCGCTGTCAGCCGTCAGTCGGTGCTGAGTCTGGAGGAGCGTTGCGGCGCATCCCGATCAAAGACGCTTTCGACCTTCACTCGTTTCTGCCGCGCGATGTGCCGTCGGCTCTCGAGGAATACCTGCGGGAGGCGTCGGAGGCGGGGTTCCGCGAGGTCCGGATAATTCACGGGAAAGGGATCGGCGTGCGTCGGGCGGAGGTGAGGCGTCTGCTCGAAGCGCGCGACGACGTCCGACACTTCTTCGACGCTCCACCGGATCGCGGCGGTTCGGGCGCCACGGTCGTGATTCTGAAAAGGAGCACGGAGTTGGGAGTTGAGAGTTGAGAGAGCCCGGGGAGCCGGACGCCGGGCGCCTATTCGCCCCGCTCGGATCCCACCGCGTCCGCCGTCGCGCCAAGAGTCAGCGGCTGGCCGCAGACGCACTCCGTCACGAATCCGCCGGTCGCGTCGGCGGTGATGCCCTGGATCGCGCGGCCGTCGTTGACGGACCGGTCGGTAGACCAGCGGCGGAGCGAGCCCGTCAGTACCCCGGCCGCGTTGATGGTGTTGACCGCCACCTGGCAGCGGCAGCCGGGGCACTCGGTCCAGTGATATTGCACGTTCGGTGTCTCCCGCAGCTTCAGCTGCTGGTCTTGTTGTCCCAGGCTCGGCGCGTGGGCGTGGCCGTCGGGGTCTCCCGCGCCGCAGTGCGCGGAGGGGGCTCCGGGCGCTGCAGGGGCTCTCCGCGCATCTGCTTCAGCGCTTTCTTGCGCTCGTACATCACGCGGTCGGCGGTTTCGATCGCCATGTCAAGGGGCACCCGGCTCGAGAAGGGCGTTACGCCGACCGAGGCAGCCAGGAATTTCTTGTAAGCGCGCGCGGCGGAGCGCTGGGACTGGCGCACTTCCTCGATCTTCGAGGGCAGCATGTAAAACCGCTTCTTCGCGATTTCCTGGTCCATGCCGGGAAGGACGACCAGGAACTCGTCGCCGCCCCATCGGATCAGGTAGTCGTCTCCGCGGATCAGCTTCTTCACCGCCGCGGCGACGGTCCAGATCGCCTTGTCGCCGTCCTCGAGGCCTTCCTTGTCGTTGATGGTCTTCAACCCGTCGACGTCGATTAAGACAATCGAGCCGCCGGCGGGCTCGCGCGCGAGCGTCGGCCGCAGGTCGTCCAGAAAGAACCGGTTGTACGCCTCGGTGAGCGGGTCGATCTGGGCCCGCCGCTTGGAGCGCTGCGTGTCGTCCACCGCCCGCGCGTGCACCGTCGTCAACTTGCGCTCGGTGTCCTCCATCGCCCAGATGATCAGCCCGATTCCGAACAGCATCTGGAGGAACAGGTCGTAGAAGCCGGTGTAGGAGAGGAACGGGAAGACCTGCTCGTGGTTGGTCGCAGAGAGGGCGAAGAAGACGACGTAAGTCATCTGCAGGAGAGTCGTCATCAGCGCGAGAGTGCCGGAGAAGGTCTTGCCGAGGCCCCCCGCCCGGCTGCGGAAGACGAGCACGGTGATGATCAGCCACGCCACGACGCCCATCGCCATGTGGATCGCGAAGAACAGCGACCCGGTGCGGGTCAGCGCGACGATGCCGAAGGAGATGACGAGTCCGAGGATCGCGGTCGTGCGGAGGGGTCTCGCGAGAGAGGATTCGTGCTCCATCCGGTCCGCGGCGACGATGAGAGAGACGAAGTAAAGGAGCTTGAAGTACTCGTAGGGAAGGTTCGCAAACGGAATCGCGACCTCGTAGGAGAGGAGGAGTGAGGAGAGCGCCACGAACAGGAAAAGCCAGGCGTAGCCGGCGGCATTCAAGACCCGGTTTCCGCCCGACCGCGACAGGTACAGGAAGATCAGGGCGAGCAGGCCCGCGCCCACCGTCTGGACGAACAGCCCGAGACTGGAAAGTGCCATGGAGTGTGCGGAAGCTTAACGCTTTCCGGCAGAAAAGGTCAGCGGGCGTTCATGCGGGCGCCGACGCGGTGGAGGATTTCGCCGGTTCCCGCCGCGCGGCACTCCCGCCAGGAAGCGGCGGCGTCCTCGCAGACGATCGGTATCCAGGAGAAGCTGTTCGGGCCGCGCAGTCCAACGCCGCGGGTCGGCCGGCCGCCGTCGCTCGGAAGGGCCAGCACATCAATCCCGTCCGGGGCGCCGTCGAGCTCCATCCGGAAGTTCGCCTTTCGTATGTTCAACAGCAGGGGATCGGAGGAGGCGAGCGCTATCGCCATCGGCTCTCCTTTTTCACTCGTCCAGTTTCCGATCAGTCCATTTGTGGCCAGCTCGTCCGCCGCCGACTCGAAGATCCGGAGAGCTCCTTCTTTGATGCGCATCGCACCGGAGTAGGAGCCGTCGAAGGCGGGGGAGTAGCCCGAGAGGACGGCCTCTCCGGGGACGGGCGCGCCTCCCGCGAGCGTCACGCGGAGCGTTACGGGCGGCGTCTGCGAACCGAGCGTCAGCACGACTTCGTGCTTTTCGGGCCCGGGGCCGCGGGCGGTGACTGAGAGCAGCTCCTCTTTCCCCGGCACGCCGAGGCGGACGGCGAAGATTCCCTTTGAGGGGTCCGCGACGACCTGCAGTCGCGGACCCCGCTTCAGGGGGCCCAGATCGTAGCGGGCGTAGAGACCTTCGAGCGAGCTCTTCTGGTAGAGACGCGTCGGATACCAGGAGGGGATCGCGAGACCCCGGATCTCGGCGACGCTTTTCGCCCGGTCCGGCTCGAGCTGGAATCCCGCGTATCGAAAGGTCTCCACCTGATGGTGCGTTCCGCCCGGGGTTTCACGGCTCCGCTCCCGGCGATACTCGGCGGGCGCGTCCGGGGCGGGCCGGTCCCAGCCGTAGACCCAGCCCTCGGGGCCGCCACAATCGGGGAGCGGACCGGAGCGCGTCGCGACGGGCACGCGGAGCAGCGCCCGGTCGCGCAGGCGCCAGACGCTCCGGCATTCGACGGCCTCGCCCGCGCGCGCCGCGACCTCGAGGAGAGCTCCGGCGCTCCCGAGCGTTCCCTCGGAGAGAGCGACCGCGGTCGCACCCCCCTTCGGCAGGGGAGCGTCGCCGCGCGCGATCACCTTCCGCGAGGACCCCGAGCGAACTTCCAGCCGAACGGACTTTCCGTGCACGGCGGCCGTGACGGTTTCGACCGTGCCGTCGCCGTCCAGGTCGAGAGCGAGCGACTGCGGCGGCGGCGCCGCGGCCGCGAGGAGCACGAACGTCAGCGGAAGGATCACGGGCGCGCGAGCACGCCGGACGCGTCGGGCTCCGGCTCATGGCGGGGCCGCTGCCCGGCACCCGCCGCCGGAATCGCGCGCACGCGCCGGATCTCTCGTCGGCGGTCCGTCAGCTCCCCGATTTCTGCACGGCCGCTTCCGCCGCGGCAAACCCGATGCGGCTGTGAGCTCCGTCGCAGTACGGCTTGTTCACCGACGCGCCACAGCGGCAGAGGGACACGGCGCGCCCCTCTTCGATGACGATTTCATTTCCCTGCGAATCAGTGATCCGTGCGGGGCCGGTCAGGCGGTACGGCCCGTTCGGGTTCACGCGAATGGTGCATTCGGCCATGAAGGCCCTCCTTGTGCGTGTGTGAGCCTTCGATTGTAACCGGGAGAACGGCTCGCGGGCGCGGTCGGCGAGGCCCGGCGTGCTACCCTGATGGAAATCCTTGCGCGCGTTCGAAAAAGCTCCTCCGGAATTCCGGGAGATCCTGACCAAGCCCATCCGAGAGCTCGGCCTGAAGCTCGAGGGCTCGCCTCTGGAACGCTACGTTTTGAAGCTCTCGCGCGAGCTCGAACGAAAAGGCCTCCTGCGCTTCCGGCCGGGCTGCTATCTGACCGACGAGTGGGGATGCCCCTCCGGCGAGCCCGTGATCGGGATTCCGTTCTATCTCGCCGACCCGAAGCTCGCCCGGTTAGAGAAGGAAATGAACGATCTCGAGGACGAGCGCGAGATCCTGATGTACCTGCGGCACGAGGCGGGGCACGCCTTCAACTACGCGTACGAGCTCTACAAGACCCCCGAATGGCGCGACCTCTTCGGCCCCTTCCGGCGCCCCTACCGCGACGACTACCGGCCGGTGCCGTTCTCGCGCCGGTTCGTGCGCCACATCGCCGGCTGGTACGCGCAGAAGCACCCGGACGAGGATTTTGCCGAGACCTTCGCTGTCTGGCTCACGCCCGGCTCGCAGTGGCGGCGGAAGTACCGGGGATGGCCGGCGCTCGCGAAGCTTCGCTACATCGACCGGATCGCGCGCCGCGTCCGCGATCAGCCTCCCATCCGGGAACGCGGCGCGACGGACATTACGGTCGACGAAATGGAGGCGACCGTCGAGGAGTTCTACGACGAGAAGATCGAAGAGAGGTCCGCATCCGTCGAGGATCTCCCGCTCGACAGCGACCTCACGGACATCTTTCAGGTCTCCAGGCGGCGGCGCAAAGGCGTGCGCCCCGCGGCCGATCTTCTTCGCGAAAACCGCAAGTCGATCATCGACAAGATCGCCTACTGGACCGGCGTCGCCCGGCCTCTCGTCAAACAGATCGTCGAGGCGATCGCGCATCGGGTCGGCGAGCTGGGGCTGGTGGCCGACGTTTCGTGCGAGCCCGAGCACTTGACGGAGGTCACCGCGTACGCCACGGCTCTCGCGATGAACTATCTGACGAGAGGAAAGTTCGTGCAGCCTTGACCGGGAGGACCGCATGAGCAACTCGCTCCGCGAGAAGACGAAGGTCGCGATCCTCTACGACCTCTGGGAGGAAACGCCCCCCGAGGAGGAGCCGGAGCAGCCCCCGCCGCCGAAGGGGAAAAAGCGGGGGACACGCCGGAAGCGGAAACCGGAAAAGCCCGACCGCGAGGAGGTCTCCGACGCGCTCGAGAAGCTGGGGCACGAGCCGTCCTTTCTCGTGCTCGACGGCCGGCCGCAGTCGCTGGCGGCGGTGGCGCGTGCGGACGTCGATCTGGTGTTCAATCTGACGGAGTCATACGCCGGCGACGACACGAAAGACATGAACATCGCGGCGTATCTCGACCTGATCGACCGCCCCTACACCGGGGCCGGTCCGCACGCGCTCTACCTCGCGCAGGACAAGAGCCTCGCCAAAAAGATCTTCGCGTTTCACGACATCCGCACGCCGTACTTCGCGACCTCCTATCGCGGCAAGCTCGACCACGCGCACGACATTTCGTTCCCGCTGATCGTGAAGCCCACCTCGGAAGACGGGTCGATCGGCATCGACTCGAGCTCGGTCGTCGAGAGCGTCAAGGAGTTGATGGAGAAGATCCATTACATTCACGAGGAGTTCGACGGGCCGGTGCTGATCGAGGAATACATCGAGGGGCGGGAGATCTACGCGTCGGTGATCGGCAATGGAAACGCGGAAACTCTTCCTTTGATCGAGCTCGACCTCTCGCGCCTTCCCGAAGGCACGCCGCGAATCGCGGGGAGCGACGTGAAGTGGGAGAAGGAGACGCAGGCGTACAAGGTGACCAAGTCCGCGCCGGCCGAAAACCTCGACGAAGAGACGACGCGGCGACTCTCGGAGACGGCGCTCGCCGCCTACCAGGCGCTGCGGCTGCGCGATTACGGGCGGATTGACATGCGGCTCTCCGACAAAGGCGAGGTGTACGTCATCGAAGCGAACCCCAACCCCTGGCTGGCGAGCGGCGCGGAGTTCGCGATGGCCGCACGGAAGGCGGGGCGGAGCTACACGCAGTTAGTCGGCGAAATCGTCGAGCTGGCCCTGGCGAGGTACTAGCCGTCGCCTTCGCTCACTGCGGGATCTGCCTTCGCCGGGCGCGGCGAAGGCACCGGCGAACGGCTCGGCCGGATGCGGCCTCCACCGTCGCTTCCGCTCACTGCGTTCGCTCACGCTCCCGCAGCGGGAGGCTCCTCCTTCCCTTCGGTCAGGAGACTCCTCCCGCTGCGAGCTTAGCCACCATCGTGGTGATGGCGCAGCTCTGCCCCCTCGCCCCGCGCTCGGGGAGAGGGTTGGGGTGAGCGGGCCGCAGGTTAGCGTTGCGTCTTCGCCTGTGCTGGCGAGAGGGTGAGGGAACTCCAACCCTTCTTGCGTGCCCTCCTTCCGGCTTAGAATCCCGGGCATGAACTACAGACGCTGGATCGCGACTCTCGTCTTTGTCGCCGCAACCTCCGCCGCTTCGGCGGCGCCGGGCCCCATCGCGGGGGTCACCATGCCGGACACCGTCACGGCCGAGGGAAAATCCTTGAAGTTGAATGGCATGGGCTTGCGCACGAAGGTCGTGTTCAAGGTCTATGTCGCCGGGCTTTATCTCGAGGCGCCGTCGAAGGACGCCGCCGCTGTGATCGCGGCCGACGAGGTCCGGTCGATCCGGCTGGCCGTGCTGAGGAGCCTGAAGGGCTCTCAGGTGATGGAGGCCATCGAGGAGGGTTTCGAGAAAAACTCGAAGGCGCAGATGGCCGCTTTGAAGCCGCGTCTCGACCGACTCGGCAAAATGGTCCCCAACGTCGAAAAGGGGGACGACATCGTGATGACCTACGTTCCCGGAAAGGGAACCGTCGTCAGCGTCAAGGGCGGCGAGAAAGGCGTCATCGAAGGAAAGGATTTCGCGGATGCGCTCCTGTCCGTGTGGCTCGGGGCGAACCCGGTCCAGGAAGACCTGAAGAAAGAATTGCTGAGGGGCTGACCGTCTGACGGATCGCGCATAGGGCGCCGCGTTTGAACCACGCTGCCCGGCGGCGGCGGCGGCCTCCAATGGACGGAGCGGACTCGTCGGACTCCGTCTTCCCCGAGTTTCGAATCAGCTGGGGGCGGCTTCGGGCTTCGGGCCCAGTCCGATCCGGCGGCGGAATCGGTCGAACCCGACGCCAATGAACATGAAGGCCGTCCACATTTTCGACGAGAACGGCATGCGCTCGACGCCGCCCGCCAGCGTCGTCGTGACGGCCGCCCGGATCTTGTCAAACGGAGCTTCCGAGCAGAACGCCTCGAAGAACACGGGGTCGTAAAAGGCGTACACGAACCGGCGGAAGCGCCGGAAGAGAGTGCGCGCGTAGCGTTCGTAGGAGGCCAGGTCGGAGGCGTCCACACGGCCGTGCCGCGCGAGCGCGCGCTCGATGTCGTGCGCCGCGCGTTCGCCGGTCGCCATGGCGAGGAAGACGCCGGTGGAAAAAACGGGATCGAGGAACGCCGCCGCGTCGCCGACCATGGCCCAGCCGTCGCCGCGAAATCGCCCGGACGTCGCGGAATAGTCGGAGATGCCGCGTACGGGCGAAGTCCGCCGGCCCTCCCCGAGAAGGTCCCGCATCCTCGCCGACCGCCCCACGATCCGCTCGAATCGCTGGTCGAGCGTTTCGCCCTCCGGTCCGCCCCGGGCGTCGGCCGGGTCGAACACGGCGCCGACGCTGGAGGTCCCGTCGGAAAAGGGGATGATCCAGTACCAGACGCCGTTCTCGACCGGCAGGAGGATGTCGCCCGCCTCGCGCCCCTCGGCCCTCGGAACCTGCTCGAAGTGCGCGAAAAGGGCGGCGCGCCTCAATTTCTTGTCGAAGCGGCGCGTGCCGAGCCTGCGGGAAAGGAAGGCGTCCTGGCCGGTCGCGTCCACGACGACACGGCCGTGAAGCTGGAACGGCACGCCGTCGGGCCCCACCGCGTCGACTCCGACTGCCCGTCCCTTTTCGAAGAGGACCTCCCGCACCGCCGTCTGCCCACGCAGATCCGCGCCAAGCTCCATTGCGTGCTCGAGGAGAAGCTGATCGAACTCCGCCCTCTTGACCTGGTAGGCCATCGGATGCTGGTCGTCCGCGGCGTCGGCGAAGACGACGGGTCGGATCCCGCCGTTGGACTCGTTCCAGAAGTACGCCCCGTACTTCTCCTGAAATCCGGCCTTGCGGACCTTGTCCATCACGCCGAGGCGTTCGAGGATCGGGAGGCTGTACGGAAGGAGCGACTCGCCGACGTGAAAACGGGGGAACTTCTCCTTTTCGAGCACCACGACCCTGCGGCCCGAGCGGGCGAGCAGGGCCGATACGGTGGACCCCGCCGGCCCTCCTCCGATGACGATCGCGTCCCAAGTCCCGTTCATGCCGCCATCATCTCAAACGTTGCGGGGCGGCGCGGACGCTTGCCGGCGCCGTTGCCGGCGTGGCGGGCGGTCCTGATTCTGCCACGCGCGGCGAGAAGACGAACCGGGCGGTCCCGTTATCCGCGCGAGCCCGGAAGCTTGTCGGCGAGAACCTCCACCTTCTGGATCGACGGGGGCTTCGCGAAAAGCTCGCCCGCCTTCGCCATCAGAGCCGCCGCGACCGCGCCGGAGAGGTGCGCGTCGCGTCCCTCCTCGTCCGGAAAGGCGTCGAAGATGCCGAAAGTCGAGGGTGCGAGGCGAAGTCCGAACCAGGCGGTCGTCTTCGGCTCTTTCTCGACGAGGGCCTGGCCCTGCCTCAGAAAGCTCTCGACCTCCGCCTCTTTCCCCGGTTTCGCTTCGAGAAGGACCCACAATGCCGTCTTGACCATGCCCGCCTCCTGTTTTCGCTGCCATTCCCTCGTTCGCCCCCATCATAGGATGAGCGGCGGCATTCGATGCAGGACAGAGCCCACGCGGTCGAGTTTCAGGACGTGCGCAAGGCGTTCCGAGCCGGCCGCGACGTCCTCGACCGGTTCGCGCTCACGGTCGGCCGGGGAGAGACCGTGGCCCTCGTCGGCCCCTCCGGCTGCGGCAAGACGACCGCGCTCCGGCTCGTGAACCGTCTGCTCGCGGCCGATGGCGGCGTCGTCCGGGTCATGGGGCGGGATGTCTCGGAAGAAAACCCGGTGGAACTCCGGCGCAGGATCGGTTACGTGATCCAGGAGGGGGGCCTGTTGCCGCACTGGACCGTGGAACAGAACGTCGAAACCGTCCCCAGGCTCCTGGGCTGGACCGCGGAGCGGCGCCGCGTCCGCGTCCGGGAAGTCCTCGAAATGGTGAATCTCTCAGCCGACGAGTTTTCAGGACGGCGCCCGAGGGAGCTCTCGGGAGGGCAGCGGCAGCGCGTCGGAGTCGCCCGCGCGCTGGCGGCGGAC
>JBBQDF010000044.1:0-11192 GCA_038319475.1 Thermoanaerobaculia bacterium | reverse complement strand
CTCCCTGTCGAGCTTCGTGTCGCGCGCCCGGTACACCTCTCCCATCCCGCCCGCGCCGATCTGGCCTAGGACCTCGTAGGAGCCGAGCTTTGCGCCGGCGGGAAGCGTCATCGCGCTCGCTCCACGAGAAAAGGGTGAGAGGGGGTGGGGAACGAGACGGTCAAAACCTGGATCGCGACGTCGCGCCCGAGCCGGCGGTCCCGCGTTGCGACAGCGTCCGTTTGCATCGAGTGCGAGACCGCTGCCGGACTCACCCGGCTGCAGAGAAGCGGCGACGATGAGAACAATGGCGGAAACGCGGATGGGCGGGTCCGCCGGGGTCGGCGCGAAAAACTCCTACGGGCCGAGGGTCCAATCCGGAAAAAGACGGCATGGATTTCCACGATGATATGGCGAGAAAGCTGTCGCGTTGCGCGCCGCGGCCCGGGCCAGCGACGCAGGCGCCTCCGACCAAGACCGAACTCGCCGGAGATCACCTCGACCTCGCGGGCCCTGTGAGAGACTGCCCGCGACGCTCTCTGGCGCCAGAGTGCCGGGTCCTGCCGCATCGATCCTGGTTTCCCACGACGCGAGGTGGTCCGATGGATCTTCGATCTCTTCAAAAACCACTCAAAGACAGATACCGGTCTGACCCCGCCGCATCGCGGATCACGCTCAAAGCCGAGGGCAGTCAAGGCGACGCGCCTGTCGCCTGTTCGGTCGACATCGGCCGGGCGGTGTACGCCGCGCAGGCCCACGCGGGAGTCGGGGGCCCCGGCACGTCGGCCTGCTCCGGCGATCTGCTCCTCGGGGCCCTGGCGGCCTGCGCGCAGATCACCTGCCAGATGGTTGCGACAGCGATGGGCGTGAAGGTGGACGGCATCCGGGTGGCGGTCGAAGGAGATCTGGACCTGAGCGGCACGCTCGGCATTTCGAAGGAAGTGCCGGTCGGGTTCGAGACGATCCGGCTGCGCTTCGATCTGGAAGCGCCCGGCGCCACGCCGGAGCAGGTCCGTGCACTGCGGGAGAAAACAGAGCAATACTGCGTCGTGATGCAGACGCTGACGGACCCTCCGAAGCTCGAGGTCGAGTGGAGCTCGAAGAATTCGGAGCACGGGGCGTCACAGTGACTCGGAAATCGAGTCGAGCGGCCGCCAGGCGGCCGCGGGGGGAGAATTAAGCGAGATGCCGAAATTCGTGATCGAACGAGAAATTCCGGGCCTCGGAAACATGACCGACGCGGAGATCCGGGAGGTCTCGCAGAAATCGGTGAACGTGCTGCGGGAGCTCGGTCCCGAGATTCAGTGGCTCCAGAGCTACGTCACCGGCGACAAGATGTATTGCGTGTACCTGGCGCCCGACGAGGACATCGTGCGTGAGCATGCGCGGCGCGGCGGGTTCCCGGCGAATCGGATCTGCGCCGTCCGGCGAATGATCGATCCGACGAGCGCGGAAGCCTAAGAAGTCTCGGACTCGATCGCGTACGCGACGGCGGAGAGGACGGGCATCGCCCACCCCTCCATCCACGCCGCGGCGCCGGCCGCGCTCGTCAACGCCTGGCGTGAGGGCCCGAGACTCTTTTCGAGACGGGCCTGCTCCGCCGGAAGCGGGACGGCGCCGACCGCCTGCCGGAGCGCCGCGGCCGCGCCTGCCAGACGGAGCGAGCGTTCAGCCTGCGACTGCGCCGCGGCCGAGCAGGCGAAGCACTCGAGCAGCCGCGCGATCCCGCGCTTGTGCTCGAGCTCCTCGAAGACTGCCATGCTCTCCCTGTAGAGGCGATGGGCGGTCGAGAAGTTCCCCTGATCGCGCGCGAGGTTTCCCAGATCGGCGAGGGAGCCCCCGATGCCCCATCGATCCCGAAGCTCGCGGAACATCGCCAGACTCTGCTCGTAGAGCGACAGGGCCGACGCGATGTCGCCCTGTTCGCGCGCCACGTCGCCCTCGCTGTCGAGCGCCCAGGCCATTCCCGCGCGGTCGCCGACCTGGCGGGATATGGAGAGGCACTCTTCGAAGAGGGACCGCGCCTCGCCGAGATGGCCTTCCAGCCGCGCGACGCTGGCGAGGTTGGAGAGACCTCGAACGACGGCGACCGGATCTCCGAGATCTTTCCAGAGCATGAGGCTTTCTTCCAGGAGAGTCCGCGATCGTGCCAGGTCTCCCTGGTTCTGCGCTCCGACGGCGAGAGCGTTCAGAGCGACGGCGACCCCCTTGCGGTCGTCCTCCTCGCGGCTGATCCCCAAAGCCTCCTCCTGGTACGTCTCGGCGACGGCGGGATCTCCCGTCAGAACTCCCGCCGCAAAGAGGGCGCGTGCCCGCAGCCGTGTGCGCTCCAGGGCGCCGGGAAGCTTCAGAATCGCCTGCAGCCAGTCCCGACCCTGCTTGAGGTACTCGCGCTCTTCCCAGAAGTGAAAAAGCGCGACCCCGAGGCGAAGGCCCCATTCCGCCTCTCCGTTTTCGATCAGCCACGCGAGAGCCGCGCGAAAGTTGTCGTGCTCGAGCTCGAGGCGTGCGAGCCATCCGGAACCTTCCGCAGCCGCGCCCGGGGTCGGTGGTCCGACGGCCCGCTTGCCCCTCTCCGAAGCCTCGTCCTCCGCCAGAACCACGCAGTATGCGGCGTGCGCGCGCCGGGTCGGTGACTCTTCGTCGCTCGACGCCAGCCTCTCGAGCCCGTACTCGCGAATGGTTTCGAGGAGGACGAATCGGGGCTCTCCGCCGGGAGGCTCAATCCGCTGGATCAGGCTCTTGTTCATCAGGGAGTCGATGCCGTCCAGGATGTCGAGGCCGAGATCGGCCGTCGAGTCGCAGACCGCCTCCGCCCCCTCGAGCGTGCATCCTCCGAGGAAGACGGCCAGCCGGCGAAAGAGCTTCTGCTCGGCGGTTCCGAGCAAGTCGTAGCTCCAGTCGATCGCGCCCCTCAGCGTCTGCTGGCGCCTCGGGAGGTCCCGGGCGCCTCCGGTCAGAAGCTGCAGGCGTTTTTCCAGTCGCGTCCGCATCGCGGCCGGCGACAGCAGTTTGATGCGCGCGGCCGCGAGCTCGATCGCCAGAGGCAATCCGTCGAGCCGCGCGCAGATCTCGGCGATCGCGACCGAGTTCTCCGCCGTTACCTCGAAGTCCGGCATCACGGAGGCCGCGCGGTTCGCAAACAGAGAGATCGCGTCGCTCTGCAGGAGCTCCCCCGGGGCCGACGCACGATCCGGCACTGCGAGGGAAGGGACGGGGAATTCCTGTTCGCCATAGATGTGCAGCGGCGACCGGCTCGTCACGAGGACTTTGAGCTTCGAGCCGGCTGAGACGAGCTCCGCCACCACCGACGCGGCGGCGATCAGGTGCTCGAAGCCGTCGAGGATGAGCAGCATCGGCTCCCGCAGCGAGCCGCGCAGGTGTTCCGTGAGGGTCGCGATCGGCGTCTGACCCGCGGTTTCCCGGACACCGAGGACCTGGCAGATCGTGGAAGCGATCAGGTCGGTCTCATTGAGGGGGGCCAGTGCGACGAAGTGGATCCCGCAGGGGAACGAGGCCGCCACCTCCCCGGCGACTTCCAGCCCGAGGCGCGTCTTGCCGATGCCGCCGGGGCCCGTGAGTGTGACCAGAAAGGTGTCCGTCCGGAGCAGCAGCTGCCGAACGGCCGCACGCTCCTTGACGCGTCCCACGAATCCGGTCCGTTGCGGCGGCAGGTTCGTCGGACGGGACTCTCGCGTTTCGCGAGGCGCCTCCAGGAAGCGGTCCCGAACCTCCGCGAGGTCGCGGGCGAGATCATGGGTCGAGGCATAACGCTCGCGCGGTTCCTTCGCGAGGCATCGCTGGATGATCCAGCACAGCGGGGCAGGAAGCCGCGCGGTCAGAGATGAAATCGCGTCGGGCTCCTCGCGGATGATGGCTGTCAGAGTCTCCGGGTAGGTCTCGCGCCGGAACGCCTGACGTCCGATCGCCAGCTCGTACAGAAGGGAGCCGAGCGCGAACTGATCCGACCGGAAGTCGACCGGCCGCCCGCTCGCCTGTTCCGGTGACATGTACGCGACGGTCCCCAGGACGACGCCGCGCCCCGTTGCGGAGGAGCCGGCGGTCGCGAAATGCGAGAGGTCGTCGGGAGAGGGCTCGACTAATTTGGCCAGCCCGAAGTCGACGATCTTGACGAACCCATCCTCCGTGACCATGAGGTTCTCGGGCTTGAGATCCCGGTGCACGATCCCCGAGGCGTGCGCCTTGGCAAGTCCCTCCGCCACCTGGGCGCCCAAGTCGAGAATCTTCCGCTGCGACAGCGGTCCCGCCGCGATCAGGTCCCGGAGCGTCTGGCCTTCGACCAGTTCCATCGCGATGTAGGAAATCCCTCCGGAGCGGCCCACCTCGTAGATCGTGACCACGTTCGGGTGATTGAGCGAGGAAGCGGATCGCGCCTCCTTCTCGAACCGCGACAGCCGCGTTTGGTCGGCAGAGAGATTCTCCGGCAGGACCTTCAGGGCGACGCTTCGGCCGAGCCGCTCATCCCGCGCCCGATAGACCTCGCCCATGCCACCCGCCCCGATGGGCGCGAGGATCTCGTAGGGACCGAGGCGGGAACCCGGCTGAAGAGTCATGACAGCGCGCGTGAATGATACGCGGCGCGCAGATGAGGGCGAGCCGGCCGAAAGAACGGGGGCCCGGGCCTCCCTTCGCCGCTGCAGAACACGACGCCGCCGCTATGCCGGCACGATCATCCGGAGGAGGGCCGGGTAACGCGAATGCGTGCGCAGACCATCGAACGCCGCCGACTCCGTGACCCACCAGCCGAGCGCGTTCCTTTCGAGAGCGCTGCGCTCGAGACAATTGAACGCCTCAGTCAGGTTCCCGAGGGGAATGTGCGCAAAAGCGAGGTGATACGGAGGAACGTACTGCTCGCGCGCCCGGGACTCCAGGTCGTGCAGGATCTCGAGCGCCTCGCCGCGACGGCCGGCCGCCGCGCAGGCGCCCGCGAGAAGGGCCGCGTGGTACGTCTGCTCCGGTCCGCTCCTCTCGACCGCCTTCCGCATGGACTCGACGGCTTCGTCGTGACGACCGAGGATCTGGCAGGTCAGACCGAGGGCCCAGAGCGGGTAGAGAGCTTCAGGATCGATGTGGAGTGCCCGCCGGAACTCGGCGGCGGCCTCTTCCATCCGGCGGGCCCCGAAAGAACAAAATGCGACGTTCGCCTGGGCGTTCGCCGAGAGCGGCTCGAGCGCTGCTGCCCGGCGGGCGACTTCGAGAGCCTCGTCGGTGCGATTCCGAAACGCGAGATTGAGACCAAGCCACGAGTACGCGGCGGCCGAGCGCGGCTCGAGCTCGATGGCCCGCCGCAGCTCGCGTTCGAAGCGGTCGAAGTTCCAACCGTAGTAGTGCTCTACGAGTCCCAGCGAAACGTGCGCGTCGGCCGAGTCCGGGTCGAGCTGCCGCGCCCTTTCGGCGGATGTGCGCGCCCGAGCAAACGCCTCGAGCGTCGGGACGCCTCCGTAGAACCCGTAGATGCAGAAGGAATCGGCCATGCCGGTGTGCGCCTCGACGTAGTTGGGGTCGAGCGAGAGCGCCCGCTCGAATTCGGCGATGGCCCTCGGCGGCTCGCGCCGATTGAAGTGGTAGCGGCCCTTCAGGTAGTGGTTATAAGCGTCGAGGTTGGACGTGCCGCGCGCCGCGAGCCGGGCCTCCTCCGTCGGGAGCAGTGTGACTTTCAGCGTCTCGGCGATCGCGCGCGCGATCTCATCCTGCACCGCGATGACGTCCTCCAGCTCCCGGTCGAAGTTCTCCGACCACTGGTGGTACCCGTTCGTGACATCGATCAGCTGGGCGGTCACGCGGAGCTTTCTCCCCGCCTGGCGGACGCTCCCCTCGAGGACGTGGCGGACCCCCAGGGTCGCGCCGATCCCGCGCACGTCTTCGTCGCGCCCTTTGAAGGCAAAAGATGACGTGCGCGCCGTCACCTTCAGCGCTCGGATCGCCGACAACGCATTGATGATCTCTTCCGTCATACCGTCGCTGAAATACTCGTTCTGCGGATCGGCGCTCATGTTTCGAAAAGGGAGAACGGCCACGGAGGCGGGCGACACTCCCGCTCCGGAGGAGGGGAGAGGTGAAGGGGGGGCGGCGTCCGCCTGCGCGAGAGTCGCGGCGGCGTCGCGCTCGACGACGCGCAAGGCGAAGGCCAGGTCGCGCGCCGACTGGAAGCGCTCCGCCGGCCTCTTTTCGAGGCAGTGCCGGACGAAATCCTCGATCCTCGGCCCGATGAGCCTTCCCGGTTGCGACAACGGAGGCGGCTCGTCCCGCATGACCGCCACGAGAGATTCGATTTGGCTGCCGCCTGGAAAGGCGCGCTCGCCGGCGAGCATTTCGTAGAGGATCGCGCCGAAGGAAAAGAGATCCGACCGATGGTCGGCCGGGTCGCCTCGGGCCTGTTCGGGCGACATGTACCCGGCGGTTCCGATGATCCATCCGGGCCGCGTGCCGCCCGCCGTCGGCGCTTCCGGGTCGGAAGGTTTCGGGGCGGCGCTCGGCTTCGCGAGACCGAAGTCGAGAATTTTGATGATCCCGTCGCGGGTGACGAAAATGTTTTCGGGCTTCAGGTCGCGATGAATGATGCCCCGATCGTGGGCGGCGACCAGGCCCTGGGCCAGCTGCACCGCGTATTCGAGCGCCTTGCGGGACGGGAGGGGAGAGACGAGCTTGTCCCGCAAGGTCTCTCCTTCGAGAAGCTCCATGACCGCGTAGACGACGGGGCCGAAGTAACCGAAATCGTGGATCGCCAGGATGTTCGGATGAGAGAGCGCGGCGACCGACCTGGCCTCGCGCTCGAAGCGCGCCAGCGCGTCGAGATCCGCGACGAGGCTCTGCGGCAGGATCTTGACTGCGACGTCGCGCTCGAGGCGTGTGTCCCGGGCGCGATAGACCTCCCCCATCCCTCCGGCCCCGAGCGGGGCGAGGATCTCGTAGGGGCCGAGGCGCTGGCCGGCGGCTAAATCCACCGCGGAGACGTTATACCGGTCGCGCTGACCGGGATCCGCGTCCTCCGTATGGGATTCCCGGCGCGGGCCGGGCGATTGAAAGCAAGTCGACGCCGAAATACTCTCTCCAAAGCAGTTCACCGCGGGTCTCAAAGCACCAACGACCTTCCCGCATCTGAGATCTCTTCACCCCGAAATCGGCGCGAAGGTGGATCGGTGGGAGAAGGTTTCCGCTCTGGGGGATTTGGCCGCCTTAGCAAACCGTCCGGCGGAACGGTTGGTTCACGTCGCGTGACGGCTTTTCGGCGGGCCGGCTAGAACGCGGACGTGTCTGCGAAGCTTGCGAGTGTCCCGAACGGGTTCTGGTAGATCCGGACCTGGCCGGTCTGCGTGTCCGTCACCGTGATTGTGTACTCGACATTGGAAAGCGCGCCGTAAAAGACCCAGAACTTTCCGTTGAACGCGCGGCCGTCCACGGCCTTCAAGACGAGCTCCACGTTACCGTTCGAAAAGAACCAGAAGTACCCGGTATCGGACGTGAGCTGCACCGCGGTCCCGACGCCGCTCGTTCCCTGTGACGGGACGCGCCAGTCGACTCGAGCGCGGAACCGACCGGCGTTTAAGCAGAGCGACGTCGCGTCCGACGAGCACGCCGCGGCTGCGGCGGGACGCCGGGCAGGGTCCGCAATCTGCGCCCCGGCGGCCGGCGAGAATTCCGGCGCCGTGAGAGCCGCGGCGGTTGTTTTGCGCGCAACCGCGAACGCGACGCCGGGGAAGGCGTCCGTATCCGCGACGCTGGCGAGCCGCCCGGACGGGTTGACGTAGGTCTTCACGGCACCGGTCGCGGCATCGCGCACGGTGATCGTGTACTCGACGTCCGAGAGCGCTCCGTAGAACACCCAGTAGCGGGAGTTCACCGCCGACCCGTTCACCACCTTGATCACGAGCTCGACGTTCGAGCTGCTGAAGAACCAGAAGGAGCCCGTGTCCGCCGTCAGGCGCACGGGAATGCCGACGCCGCTCGTCCCCAGGGCAGGAGCGCGCCAGGTCACGTCCACCTGGAAGCGGCCGTCGTTCAAACAGAGCGAGGTCGGTCCGGCCGTGCACGGGCCGGTTGTCAGGCGGCCGATCTTGTTCTTGCTGTACTCGATGAACCACATCGCGCCGTCGGGCCCGGCGGCAATGTCGAGCGGCCCGGCGAGGACTGTCGGCGGGCGAAACTCCCTCATGCGCCCGTCCATCCCGATCCGGCCGATGTTGTTTCCGGTGAGCTCGGTGTACCAGACGTTGCCGTCCGGCCCGGCCGTGATCCCCCGCGGGCCGTCGCCCCCGGGGTCCGCGAAGAGCGTCACAACGCCCGCCGGAGTGATCCGGCCGATGTGAAACGCGCTCGTGAACCAGAGATTCCCGTCGGGTCCCGTGACGATCTCGTAAGGCCCCGTCACCTCCGGAGGCATGTTGAAGAGGGTCGAGGAACCGGCGGTCGTGATTCGCCCGATGTGATTGCCGTTGGGGTCCGTGAACCAGAGGTTGCCGTCCGGCCCCGACGTGATCGCCTGCAGCTGGATGATGCCCGGCACCTTGTATTCCGTGATCGCGCCCGTCGGAGTGATCCGGGCGATCTGAAAATCTCTCGAGGAAAGCGTCACCCAGATGTTGCCATCCGGTCCCGTCGTGATTCCCTCCGGGAGGGACGAAGAAGGGATCTGGAACCGCGTGATGACGCCCGCCGGAGTGATGCGGCCGACGGAGATGAAATCGGAGAACCAGACGTTCCCGTCGGGCCCGGCGGTAATCTGCTTCGGACTGACCAGCGTTCCCGGAATCGGGAATTCGGTGATGACTCCAGCGGGCGTGATCCGCCCGATTTTCCCGCCGAGCTGTTCCGTGAACCAGAGATTTCCGTCCGGCCCCGCCGTGATCCCGAGCATCTGGCTGTCGGGCGTCGGAACGGGATACTCCGTGAACGTCTGCGCGCCTGCCGCCCCGGCGAGACCAAACGCCAGGGCCGCGAGCGACACCCGAAAACGACGGCGCGAAAAGGTTCGAACGAAGAAGAGGGTTCCGGACCTCATATCGCCTCCTTCGGCCTCCGTGTAATAAGGCAGGGAACTTCCGGACCCCTGGACGTGAAGAGCGGCCGTTGCACGGATTTTTAACACAACGCGTGTGAAATAAGAGCGCGCTTCCGGCGCCGTCTGCCCGTTGTCATGCGGAAGGCTAAGATTTGCGCATGAGACTGAGCCTTGGGGTCCTGGTCCCGGGTCTTTTCCTTTTCTCCGCGATCGGGGAGGCGGGCGCTTCGACGGCGCCCGCCGCGAGTGTCGAGGCGAAGATCGGGAAGCTCATCGCCTCGTTTCCGGGAGAGATGGGCGTCGCCGTCCGGGACCTGGAGACGGGAAACGAGATTTCGGTCCACGGCGACACGCGATTTCCCACCGCCAGCCTCATCAAGCTGGCGGTGATGGTCGAGACGTACCACCAGATCGCCGAGGGCAAGCTCGCCCGGGACAAGGTCATCGTTCTGGCGGATGCCGACAAGGCGGGCGACGAGGGGATCCCGTTGAACCAGCTCCATGCGGGGCTCCCGCTGACGATTCCGGATCTGCTGAACCTGATGATCGCGTACTCGGACAACACGGCGACGAACCTGCTCGTGCGGGAAGTCGGCGCGGCAAACGCCGATCGGCGGATGGAGTCGTACGGGCTCAAAGACACGAAGATCTTCCGGCCGACGTTTCGAGACGGGTACGCGGACGTCTATCCGGAGCTCGAGCGCGAGTTCGGCCTCGGGATGATCACGCCCCGCGAAGCCGCGCGGCTGATGGGTCTGATCGCGGACGGAAAGGTCGTCTCCCGCGCCGCCTCGGACGAGATGCTGATGATCCTCGGCAATCAGTTCGACCGGCAGATGATCCCGCGCTCGCTGCCGTTTGAGAAGGAGAAGATCTTCGTCGGGAACAAGACCGGCTGGGACGAAGAGAAGCTTCCGGACTCGACGGGGGTGAAGGGCGAGATCCGCACGGACGCCGCGTACGTGAAGGGGCCGCGCTCGCGTTACACGATCGCGATCTGCACGAGGCGTGGAAAGGACAAGCGGCCCGGCGCCGACAATGCCGCGCTCGTTACGGGCGCCGCAATCTCGAAGCTAGTCTACGAGGAGATGGGGCGGAGGTCGCCAGGCCGTTGATCTAGCGGCCGAGCTCCGCGAACCAGTTCAGGGCGACGGTCGTCGGAGTGATCGACTCGCGCCCGAGCGTTCCCACCACGAAGAACTTCGATCCGTCCGAATTCGGAAGATAACGGTTGCGGGTGGTCGAGGTTTCGAACCGACCCTGAAAGAGGGCCCGGGGCACACCGGCGGAGAATTTCGGGTCGTTCTGGACCGTCACCGCCATCAGCTTCTGCTCGGGAGAGCGATAGTAGATCTCACCGCCGTCGCCGCGCCAGCGCGGCTCGGAGCCACCCGCCGTCGAGATCTGCCACTTGCCGCCGGGCCCCGGAAAGTTCTGAACGTACACCTCGAAGCTCCCGGACTCGTTGGACTGGTAAGCGAGATATCGGCCGTCCGGCGAGAACGTGGGCAACCCTTCAATGAACCGGGTTTTCAGGAAAGGGAATGGCTTGCCGTCCCCGAACGTCGGGAGCACCCAGATGTCCCAGCCGGTCTCCTTCCCGCGGCTCTGGTAGGCGAGATATCGGCCGTCGCGGGAGAAATCCACCGGCAACTTCTGCTCGTTGCTCTGGAGCAGCGGCTTCTCCTGTCCCTCGCCGTCGGCCGGCTTTTCGTACAGGTCCCAGCCGGCTCCGGCACGAAAGACGATCCGGCGCCCGTCGGGCGACCAGACCGGGCTAACGGCCTGACCGGCGGAAAACGTGAAACGGGAGTTCACGCCCCGCCCGAGGTCCCTCACCCAGATGTCGACTTTGCCGTTGCGCGGGTCCGCCATGTCGAAGGCGACCCGGTCTCCGGAGGGGGAGAACGTCGGATTGTGGTACTCGGCCGGATCGCCGAGCGGCTCCAGGTCTTTTCCCGCCCGGTCCACCCAGAGCAGCCGATTCCCCGATTCGCCCGTGCGGTAGACGAGCGTCCCGTTGCGCGACGCAGAGAAACGCGCAAGCCCGAGGGAGTCCGTCGCGATGTGCTCCGCGAGCGGGACCGGCTCGCCTTTCGTCTTTCGCGCCTTCAGGTCGAAGCGCTGAGCGACGAGTGTCTTGTCGCGGACGAAGAGGAGATAACCCGGAGGCGCATATGTAACGAGCGTCTGC
>JBBQDF010000043.1:0-11360 GCA_038319475.1 Thermoanaerobaculia bacterium | reverse complement strand
TTCCGCGGCCGGGGGCGGGTTCCGCGCGCGTGCTGCTCTCGCGAACGGGAGCGGCAGCGGAAGCCGCGCGGCCACCGCTGACCATGACCATCCCGGAGATCTTTTTGACGGTGCCGGCGGAGACACCAGCCTTCGAAAGATCAGCGACGCTCGAATACGGCCTCCCCGCAATTATTTTTTTCGCGGTGGCCGCGCCGACGCCGGGAAGCGCTTCGAGCTCCTGCTCCGAAGCCGAATTTAAATCGACCCGCGCGGCGGTCCGACTCTGCGCCGGCGCGGTTGCCGAGGCGAGCCAGGCGAACGCGAGAAATGCTGAGGCGATGCGCTGGAAACGGTTCATACAAGCTCCTCTTTCGGGTTCGGGTCCCCGCCTTGAAAGGGGACGCGGGAACTTTATCCTCGACGGACGGAAAGGGCGAGCTTTGTCGCGTTTCACGAGGGACGGCGGCCGCCAGCGAGGGACCCCGTGCTCGGGAGGTCGGAGTCCGCGCCGCCGGAAGCCGTTTGCGGCGGCTCCCTATCGCGCCGGGGGACCGCGCCGGATCCGGATGGAGCCGGACGACGTCCGCACCGTCACCCGGGGACCCCCCCCGTTCAAGGTCGCGGTCGCCTGCTGCGACCCCGAGCGCCGAGTGACGGTGATCTCGGGAAAGTCCGATCGGATCGCGGTCTCTTCGAGGTCGGCGTCCGACGCCGTCAGCTCGATTTCACCGCGGAAATTGGAGGGCAGCGTCAGGGTGACGTCGCCGCCCGCGTTCCGGATCGTGATGCCGCCACGCGCCTCCCGTTCGGTCAGCCCAACGCGCACCTCTCCGCCACCGGTCTCGATGCGCACCCCGCCGGCGACGGCCGGAAGGACGACATCGCCGCCGCCCGTCTTGACGTCCGCCGATCCTCCGATCCGCTCGATCCGGACGTCTCCGCCGGAGGTGTCCGCCGAGGCGGACCCCGAGACGGCGCCGGCCCGGATGTCTCCCGCGAGGGTCTGCGCCTTCAGGTCCCCGGACACGGGACCGATCTGGATGTCTCCGCCGTAGGTCTTCAGGTCCGCCGAGGCGCCCGCCGCTGCGATGTGGATCTCGCCCGAATGCGTGAGGATGTTCACCTTCCCCGAGACTTTTCCGACGCGGTACGTGTTGGCGCCCGCGGTCGCCAGGAAATCTCCGGCGACGTCTCCGCGAATGACCGCGTCGTCGTCGGGATGCTCGCTCTCGCGGGACGGATCGCCCAGGGTCGTACGCGGGGGCCGGGGCGGACGCGGAGCACGCACTTTGATTTCGCCCGTCCGTACCTCGACGCGCGGGATCGTGACCACGAAGGAGCGCCGCTCGACGAGCCGCTTCGCATCCGCTTCGCGTGTATCCGCGGCTAAGATCGCGATCCTGCCGGTCAGCGTCGAAACGTGCACCCGCGCACCACCCCGGCCAATCGAGCCCCTGTACTCGCCCCCCGGCATCAGGAACTTCATGCGTCCCGTCTCCCGCTCCGCGTCGCGGAGCGATTCGCGCACCTGCACGTCGATGTCCTTCATGGACTCCTCGAGCTCCCGCTGGAGCTCGGGCACGTCGACGACCGTCTCGTCCCCCTTTCGCTCGACGATCACGGGGCGGCGGGGGCGCACGCGCTCCGACCGGGCCCGCCCCTCCGCCCGATCCCCCTCCGGGGCAGGGACGGGGAGAGCGGGCGGCGCCGGAAGGGCGGCCGCCGCGGCCCTGGAGACGGGGAACGGAAACGTCGACACGATGGCGCCGTTCATCGCCGAGGCGGAGAGATCAAAGTGCGCTTCCTTCGGAAGGGTCAGGACAACGGCGCCCGAGACGGTCTTCAAGTCGAGCACCGCTCCCTGCGGGGCGGCCGCGGCCGCGACCTCGACCCTCCCGTTGACCGTTTGCGCCCGCACTCCACGGCGCGAGCCCCGCACCGTCACGGTGCCGTTGACCGTCTGCGCGTCCAGATCGCCATCGACGTCCTGGATCCGGACCTCTCCGTTGACGGTGTGGAGGATGGTCACGACGCCGGGGGGCACCACCACCTCGTACTGCATGGTGATCCGGCAGTCGCGGCAACGGGAGGAGGATCGCCACGAGACCGGTCGAGACGGGCGCGATGACGACGAACTTTCCTCGCTCATCTCCGGCCAGCGCGATTCCAGGCGCAGCTCGTCTCCGGCGCGGACCTGGATTGTGCGCGTGCGCGCGAGGATCTCTTCGGCGCGCTCGGCCGTCGCGGCGGTGACGGTGGTCCGGCAGACGGCGGAGAACTCGCGGCCGGCGGTCGCGACGACATCGCCCGAGACGTTTGCGACCCGCAGCGTCGATCTTGCCGGCAGCGTGGCGGTAAACCGTTCCGTCCTGCGCGCGACGTGGCCGGCGTCCTCCGCCCGGAGCAGGGAGGCGGCAAGCATCAGCAGGAGGCCGATCGCGAAAACGATCCAGAGACCCGGTCCGTCGGATGCCGCGGTCCGCCGGGCGGATAAGGCGCGCCGAAAGGAGGTGATCATCGCTTCTGAGGACGCGGGAAGGGCGGCGGAGTTACGCATTTTAGAATTCGATGCCTTTCAGCGCCGACGCCGCCCGGGCCCGGACGAAGCCGTTCTCGGCGGGATCAAACGCTTTTTCCCGCAGGGACTCGATGGTCCTCCGGTCGGGCGAGTCCCTCGCGGCGGTAGCGAGCGCTTCGACGGCGACGAGCCGCACGCCCGGGTGACGGTCCGTCCTCAGGGCGTCCAGGAAGGCGGAGCGGATCTCCGGAGTCATACGGAACCCGGCGAGGGCGTCGGCCGCCTTTTTCCGTACGCCCGGGTTCAGGTCTTTCTTCAGTGTGTTCGTCAGGGCGAGCACGATGTCCGGCGATGCGGGAGATTCCCTGACCAGGCCGTAGCTGGCAGAGACGAGGTCGATGGCCCTCGACTTCTCGCCGGCCGTCTGCGCTCCGCGGGAAACCAGAAAAGCGATCAAACTCGCCATCTGCGGCTCCTCGGGGCGCCCGACGACGGTCTCGCGCGACGTCACGTCGAACGTGACTCCGATCCGGCCCTGCGCGTCGGCCGGGCGATACGCGACGTTGGAGAGCGCGGCCGCTTTCTCGAGCCCCGGCGGCAGCGCCCTCGCGACCGCGCCGGACGAGGAGGGCCGCGGTCGTCCCCGTGCCGGAAAAACCTGCCGGGCGGCGCCGAAACCAACCGCCGCCGCGGCAAGGACCGCGGCGGCCTCGAGCAGCGGCCGCCTCCAGGGGCGGACGCTGCTTCGGGAAGAGAACGTCCGGATGCGCGAACGGAGCATCTCGTCGTCTAAGAGCGCGAGCGTCCGCCGCCGGAACTCGGGCGTGACCGGCAGGTCGGGGTCGCTGCCCAGGCGCTCCCACGTGTCCTCCAGGGCCTCGAGCTCCGCGCGGCAGGCGGCGCAGCCTTCGATGTGAACGGCGACCTCCTCACGAACCCGCGCTGGTGACTCGGAGAGCCTGCCTTCGAGCGCCAGCTCGGTCAGTTCGCGGCATTCCATGTGGATTCTCCTTCCTGAAAACGGGCCTTCAAAGTTTCGACCGCGCGGAAAATGCGGGTTTTGACGGCCCCGACCGAAATCCCGAGAATGCCGGCGATCTCCGAGTAGGGCAGGCCGTGGTAGCGGGCGAGCACGAGGGCTTCCCGCTGCTCGTCGGAAAGCGCTCTCAAGGCCTCCCGCACGGCGGTGCGGCGCTCGTGCTGGAGCAGATGCGCCTCGATCCCCTCTCCCCGCGACACCGGCTCCGGGAGACCCTCCAGAGGGACGACGTTCGCGCGGCGGTCGCGGCGGCGGCGGTCGCGGCATGCATTGGCCGCAATGGCGAAGAGCCACGAGGAGACTTCCGCCCGGCCGTCGTACTGATGCGCCCGCGTGATCACCTTGACGAAAACCTCCTGAGTGACTTCCTCGGCCATGGCCCGGTCGGAGAGCAGCCTGTCGGCAAACCGCAGAAGCGCGGCGGAATACCGCTCGAAGAGCTCCCCGGCACCGTCCTGGTCTCCGAGCCGGATGCGCTCGATCAGCGAGCGATCGTCCGTTCCCGCTGTCTTGTCCATCACGCCCGGTCCGGCACGGCACAGAAGGAGACGACCAGCTCGGCGAAAAGTTTCGATCTGCCTTTTGGCCGCGCTCTTTCCGCGCTGCTGCGCGGGACGCGGCTAGGGAGGAGATAGATCCCTGTATCGTCTTCCACCGTATGATGTACGCAAATGTTCCGCCCCGGCCGGTTCGGCGGCCGTCGGCCGTTGTCTCAGGAGGCGTGATGAGTTCCCTTCCTTCTCCGCGTGAAACCCGTTCGGCCGCCCTCGGTCGGGCGCGCCAGCGAATGGGGCCGTTGTTCAAGCCCAACCAGGTGCTGGGGCGCCGCAATTCGATCGGCTGCGTGGCCCTGGAGATCACCCAGCGCTGCAACCTCGACTGCACCCTCTGCTATCTCTCGGAGAACTCCGAGCGGGTGAAGGACATCCCCCTGCAGGAGGTCCTGCGGCGCATCGATCGGATCGCCGAACAGTTCGGCGCCCCGACGGCCGTTCAGATCACCGGCGGGGACCCCACCCTGCGCAAGCGCGAGGAGCTCGTCGAAATCGTGCGCTACACCCGCGAAAAGGGGCTCCTGCCGACTCTGATGACCAACGGGATCAAGTCGACCCGGGACATGCTCGAAGAGCTCGCCGCCGCGGGGTTGAACGACGTCGCGTTTCACGTGGACGTCACGCAGGAGCGCAAGGGCTACCGCACGGAAGCGGACCTGAACCCGATCCGCGAGGAGTACATCGAGCGCGCCCGCGGCATCCCGATTGCGGTGATTTTCAACACGACGGTCTGTCGGGAGAACTTCGACGAGATCCCGGACATGGTGCGCTTCTTCCGCAAGCACGCGGACGTAGTCGGCATGGCCTCGTTCCAGCTGCAGGCCGACACCGGCCGCGGCGTGCTGCGGGAGCGAGACCGCGTCATTTCGCTCCAGACGGTGCGGGAACAGATCGTCGCGGGAGCGGAAATCCCGATCTCGTGGGACACGATCCTGATCGGCCACCCCGGCTGCCACCGCATCGGCATCACGCTCGAGGCCAACGGGAACCTGCACGACTTGAACGACGACCCCGCGTTTTTCAACCGTTTCCTGACCGATTTTCAACACGTCATGCTCGACCGCCGGGAACCGCGCCGCGCCATCTCCGCTCTGCTTTCGGAGGTCCGGCGCCAGCCCGGCTTTGCCTGGCAGGCGCTGCGTTTTGCAGGACGCAAGCTCTGGAACATGCGGCACGACCTCCTCGCCTCGGGCGGCCGGGTCCACAAGCTCTCCTTTTTCGTTCAGAACTTCATGGACGCCACGGCGCTCGAGCCCGAGCGCCTCCACGCCTGCTCGTTCATGGTGATGACCGCGAACGGACCCGTCTCGATGTGCGCGCACAATGCGAAGCGCGACGAGTTCATTTTAAAGCCGCTCTCGATCCGGACCGAGGCCGGCGAGGGGATCTGGAACCCGCTCTCCGGAGCGACGCTGCCGGTTCTCCCGGCGCCTTCGCTCGGAGGAAAACAGCTCGCATGAAAAAAGCCGCCGCGTCCTTTCTGCTGCTTCTGCTGCTCGCGTTCGCCCCTTCCTGCGCGGTCAGTGTCGCCGCTCCGAAGACCGGCGCCTCCGCCGTGCCCGGCGCGGTCTCGGTGGCCGAGGCGGACCGTATCTGGGCGAGGGTCCTCTCGAAGTACGTGGACGAGACCGGTCGGATCGACTTCGCCGGGGTCGCGAAAGACCGCGCGGACCTCGACGCGTACGTCTCGTGGATCGGCCGCGTCAGCCCGGTCAATACGCCGGCTTCTTTTCCCACGAAGGAGTCCAGGCTCGCGTACTACTTGAACGCCTACAACGCGCTCGCTCTGTATAACGTGATCGAGTCGGGGCAGCCAAAGGACTTAAACGCCGTCAAGGTCCGTTTTTTCTACCGCAACAAGCTCGCGATCGGCGGCGAGAAGATGTCGCTGTACGACCTCGAGAACAAGATCGTCCGGCCGATGGGAGACCCGCGCGTGCATTTCGCGCTGAACTGCATGGTCAGGGGCTGCCCCCGGCTTCCGCGGGAGCCGTTTCGGAGCGACCAGCTGGACATGGAGCTCGAAGCGACCGCGCAGTACTTCTTGAACGAAAACCGGAACGTGCAGGTCGAGCCCGGAAAGCAGACCGTGCGTTTCTCGCAGATCCTGCAGTTCTATACCGACGATTTTCTCAAGAAGTCGCCATCGCTCGTGGCCTATGCGAACAGGTATCGCGAGGCGAAGATCCCGGACGGCTCGAAGATCGAGTTCATTCCCTACGACTGGACTTTGAACCAGAGGTGAGCCAGACCGCCGGGGAATGGGAGCGGGACGGCCGCGGTGCTCCTCCGTCCACCAGATCGGCAAACGGCAAACGACGGACACGGAATTTCCTCCGCGCGCTGGTGGCGCTGATCCTGTTTGCAACCGCCGTCGGAAAGTTTCTGGATGTGCCCGGTTTTGCCCGGGTCCTCGGAACGTACGAGGCGTTCCCGGACGCCCTCCTCGTCCCCTTAGCCGCGATGATACCGGCCGCCGAGCTCGCTCTCGCGGTGTGGCTCGTGGTCGGTAGGCGGCCCTTCGGAGCCGCGGTCGCTGCTCTGGTGATGCATCTCGGGTACGCGATCTGGTCGGCGTCGTCGATCCTCCGGGGACTCCACCTCGCCAACTGCGGCTGCTTCGGGGTTTTCTGGCCGAGACGCCTGGGCTGGTCGACGGTCGTCGAAGATCTGGTCCTCTCGGCGCTGTGCGCCGCGCTCGTCCTCGTCACGCCGAGATCTTCCGCCGTGAGGATGGCGTGACACGCCGCCTCCTGCCGGTGCTCTCGATGACGAGCCTCCTGCTGTGCGTGGGAGCGGGCCCGGCCGATGCGGACTTCACTGCCTGGTTCGCTTCGCGGGGGATCGAGGTCCGGATCGCCCGGGCGGCCGGCGCGCCGCCCTGGCTCCGCGGCCGGGGCGAGATCCCCGCGTCGGCCTCGAAAGTAGCGGGCGTCCTTTCCGATTTCGGCCACTATCGCGAGCTTTTCTCCCCCGCCGTGAAGAAGGCGGACATCCTCGAGTCGGAGAGGACGTCGGCGCGAATTCACTTCGTCTGGCCGTATCCCTTTCCGTATACCAACCGCGACGCGGTCGTGCGCTACGAGATGGAAGAGCTGGACGGCGGCGCCTATCGCCTGTCCTGGAAGTCGGACCCGAGGACGGGCGACAAACGCGAGGGCACTCCGATCGAGCGCGTTTCGGGGGAGGCCCGCATCGAACCGCTCGGCGGAGACGCCTGCCGGGTGACGTACACCTACCTGGGCGACCTTGGCGGTAAGTTTCCAGCCTGGGCGCAGGAGAAGGCCTGGCGGGAAGAGCCGGTTCAGTACTTCCGCGCGATCCGAAGAAGGCTCGGCCTGCCCGATCTGACCAAAGACTAATCCCTTCTCAGTTTTCGGTTTCAGTGCTGATCACGGGGCCCGGAGAGTTCAGGCCGGCGCAAGAAGATTTTCCTGTCGGTCACTGAGAACGGATACCTAAACAGACAACTGAGAACGGAAGGCTGACAACTCACTCGGCTTATAGTCCTCCGCTTGGATTCCCTCTCTTTCAAGGTCGTCGACTTCGCGATCCAGCTCGCCGTCATCCTCTTCGCCATTTCCTTCCACGAGTCCGCGCATGCCTGGTCGGCTTTGCGGTTCGGGGACACCACGGCGAAGGACCTCGGCCGGATCAGCCTGAATCCCATTCGCCACATCGATCCGATCGGAAGCATCGTTCTTCCGATCCTTCTGTATTTCACGTCGGGGCTGATCTTCGGTTACGCGAAGCCGACTCCCGTGCGCCTCGACCGCACGAAGAACCCGAGGCTCGCGGACCTCTGCGTCTCCGCCGCGGGGCCCCTCTCGAACATCCTGCTCGCCGCCGCAGGGCTTGGCGCTCTCGTGGTTTTCAAAGCCGCTTTTCCCCAGTCGCTGCGTGACCTCTCCGATGCGCTCCAGGGCCATCGCTTCGCGGCGGGGGCGGTGGCGCCTCTGACGTATCTGCTCTTTCAGTTCGTCGTGGTGAACATCAGCCTCGGAGTGTTCAACCTGATTCCGATTCCACCCCTGGACGGCAGTTGGGTCCTTGCCGCGATCCTCGGGCCCTCGACCCGGCATTTCTTCGAGACGCTCGGGCGGTTCGGGTTCCTTATCCTCATCCTGCTGTCCTCTTCCGGGATGCTCGGGAGGATCATGCGCCCCGTTCTCGGCGTCTTCTTCCGGATCATCGCGCAGGTGCTCCAGTGAACGAGGAGTCTGCACGGGAGTCGCTGCCCCCTGTCGCGATTGCCGCGTTTTCGGGTCCCCTCGACCTTCTGCTCCACCTGATCCGTGTGAACGAGGTCTCGATCACGGACATCCCCATCTTCGAGATCACCGAGCAGTACACCGCGTATCTCGACGCCATGCGCGAGCTCGATCTCGACGTCGCCTCCGACTACATAGCGCTGGCGGCGGAGCTCATCTACGTCAAGTCCCGGATGCTGCTGCCGCGCGCGCCCGGCGAGCCGGAAGAGGATCCACGCGAGGACCTCGCGCGACGGCTTCTCGAGTACGAAAGATACAAACAGGCGGCGGAGTCATTCCACGAGATCGATGCGCTCCGCGCGGGACTGTGGTCGAGGCCCCGGACCGAAATCCCCAGATCCGCCGAAGGAGAAACGCTCGAGGTCTCCCTGTTCGACCTGATCGACACGTTCCGCAAGGTCGCGGACCGTTACCGGCTCGCGCATCCCCCGGCTTTGGAGATCCACCACCTGCGCTTCTCGGTGGGCGAAAAGATGACCGAGCTCGTCGACCGGCTCGAGACCTCGGGTCCGATGCCGCTCCTCGAATTTCTCGGGACGATGCGCTACCGCGCGGAGGCGGTGACGTCTTTTCTGGCCTGCCTCGAGCTGATCCGCCTCGGCGTCGTGCGGGTCTTCCAGGGGGCGCCCTTTGCGGAGATCCACGCCTCGCGCACGGAGGCGCCGTTCTCTGCCGAGCAGGTGCGGGATACTTACCGGTGAGAACACGATGACTTCGACCGCGTCGGAAGAGACGCCCGGACCTGCGACGGAAGCGCCCGCCGGGGACGAGGGCGCTACCGGGTCGGCGCCCGCGCCGTCCGCACCGGGGCGTGAAGCGCGGGAGGACGAGGGCGCCCCGGGGCAGCCCGCGGCCGAAAGACCGCGTGAGACGAGGGCCGAAAAGATCCGCGACGCCGCAGAGGCGGTGCTCTTCTCCTCGCCGCGCCCGGTTTCCGAAAAGGATCTCGCTGCCGTTCTGGAGGCCACTCCGGAGGCCGTGCGCGAGGCGCTCGCGTCGCTCGCGGCCGAAACCGATGCGCCACATCGCGGCGTGCGACTCGAGCACGTGGGCGGCGGCTGGCGCTTCGTCACGCGCCCCGAGTTTGATTCGCTCCTGCGGCGCTTTCACGAAGTCAGCGAGCGCAGCCGCCTTTCGCTCGCGGCTCTGGAGACCCTGGCGATCATCGCCTACCGCCAGCCGATCACGCTGCCGGAGGTGCAGGACATCCGCGGAGTCAACTCCGCGTCGGTCTTAAAGACGCTGTTCGAGAAGAAGCTCATCACGACGGCCGGGAAGAAAGCCGTCGTGGGAACTCCGTTCCTCTACAGGACGACCCCCGACTTTCTGGTCCGCTTCGGCTTGAACGAGCTCGAGGAACTGCCGCGGCCCGAGGAGATCGAAGAGGATCTTGCCGCCACGGTTTCGGATGATTTTCTTCCGATCGCCGCCGGCGCCGCGCTCGGAGCGTCCGCGCTCGGCTCGCCCGCCGGTTTCGAGGTCGACGTCGCGAAGGACCAGAACCACGCTTTCGGCGAGCACACCGCCCTCTCCGACGACCGCGAAGAAAGCGGCGGCGACGACGCCCGGGAGGAAGACGATCAGCATGACGAGAACGACGACGAGGGCGACGAGGACGACGAGGACGACGAGGATGACGAGGATGAGGACGACGACGCCGAGGACGAGGATGACTGACCCTTCGCCGACCGCGCGTTTTCTCCGGGCCCGCTGAGGAACAGCGTGCCCGCGGAACGTTTGCAGAAGGTGCTGTCTCGCGTCGGGCTCGCGTCGCGGCGCGAAGCGGAGGAGTGGATTCGCGAGGGGCGCGTATCGGTCAACGGCGTGGTGGCTTCGATCGGGGATCGCGCGGATCCGGAAAAGGACGCCGTGAAGGTGGACGGCAGGCGCATCCGTCCTCCCGCCGCGGAGAGGACCTACCTGCTCCTGAACAAGCCGAAGGGCTACGTCACGACGATGTCGGACCCGCAGCGGCGGGACACGGTCATGGATCTGGTACCGGGGACCCTGCGAGCGGGTGTCCGTCCGGTCGGACGGCTGGACGTCGGGACCGAGGGCCTGTTGCTTCTGACCGACGACGGGGACCTCGCGCGGGACGTGACGCACCCATCGGTGGGATGCGCCAAGGAATACAGCGTGAAGGTGTCGGGCGTGCCGGGGGAAAAAGACCTCGACCGGCTCCGGCGCGGGATCGTGCTCGACGGCATCCGGACGCGCTCGTGCGAGATCGAGCCCATCCGCACGACCGCCGGCCGCGGGGAGGGCAACGCGTGGTATCGAGTCACGCTGCGCGAAGGGCGAAGCCGCCAGATCCGCCGCATGTTTGAAGTCATCGGCCACCAGGTGTCGAAGTTGAAGCGGGTCGCCATCGGCCCGATCCGCGACGAGGCACTCCCTCCCGGCCGCCTTCGCCGGTTGACCGCCGCGGAGGTCGCGGCGCTCCGGGCCTCTCTCGCGGCCGGAGCCGGGAGCGGCGAAAAGACGCCGGTCGCAACCCTGCGGCCGGGCGCCCGGCGCGAGAGACCCCGCCGCGCCGATGAGCGCCGCGGCGCGCCCGAGGACGCGCATTCGGCCGGGGCGGCGCCCCCCCGGCCCCGCGGCCCCGCGCGGCGCCCGTGACGCCGCCCCTGATCGTCGCGATCGACGGGCCCTCCGGAGCCGGAAAGTCGACCGCCGCCCGCGCGCTCGCCGCACGCCTCGGTGTTCCCTACATCGACACGGGCGCGATGTACCGCGCGGTCGGCCTGGCCGCCCGCGAGCGGGGGATCAGGCTGCCGATCTCGGACCCCGCGATCGCCACGGAGGTGGCCGAGTCCGTGTCGATCGAGCTCGTCGCCGACCCCGCCGGCGACCGCGTCTTTCTCGGCGGCCGCGACGTGACGGAATTGATCCGGGAGCCGGAAATCTCGCTCTACGCGTCCGCCGTCTCCGCCATCCCGGCCGTCCGGAGACGGCTGGTCTCCGAGCAGCAGAGGCTCGGGCGGGAGCGGGGGGGG
>JBBQDF010000042.1:0-11422 GCA_038319475.1 Thermoanaerobaculia bacterium | reverse complement strand
GTCGGGTTCTTCCCGTCCTTCACCAGCCCCTTGCGATAGACCAGAGAAATCGGGACGCGGACCCCGTCCGGCGCGGTTGCGAAGATCCGCTCCGTTTTGTATCGCGCCGGGTCGTAGCCTCCGAGGACCTCGATGCGTTTCAAGAGCGTGCGCTCCTTCGTTCCCATGTCGTAGTCGTAGACGGTCGAGGGTGTGCTCAGCGACTGGTAATTGAAGCGGAACTTCCGGGTCGCGTACTCGACGTTTGCTTCCGGAGAGAGCGCGTAGACCGTTTCCGGAAAATCGACGCGATGAGAAGCGCCGGACGCAAGCTCCGTGACCCGGACACGGGGCACCCCGTCTTCCCGCTCGAGGTAGACGGCGTGATCGGCGAAGAGCTCGATCCGGGAGACCATGACGTCGTCCCGGCAGGGAAGGACCTGTTTCCAATCGCTCTTTCCTGGAGAGGCCACGGGGGCCGTCACGACCCGGAAATTGCGGCAGCCCTGGCCCTCATTCGTCCGGATGTAAAAGCGGTCTCCGTGATGATCGACGTCGTACTGGTGCTCTTTTTCCCGCGCCGAGACCATCCGCCAGGCCCCCTCGGGCTCAGACGCCGCCAGAAACCGCCACTCGCTGGAGGTGTGAGAGCCGGATTCCAGGAACACGAACGCGCCGCTGCGCGAGCGGTCCACCTGAAGCGTGAACATCGCGTCCTTTTCTTCATAGACGAGCGTGTCAGGCCCGGAAGAGCCGATCGTGTGCCGGTAGAGCCGGTAGGGACGCTTCGCGTCGTTGTCCACGACGTAAAAAAGAGTCCGGTTGTCCGCGGCCCAGGCAACCGATGAGACGCGCGGAATGTTCTCCGGACCCAGCTTGCCGGTCGTCAGGTTCTTGACGTGGAGTGTGTACTCGCGGAACCCCGTGTTGTCGAGAGTGTATGCGAGCGTATTTGCGTCATCGCTGACGGCATAGTCGCCGCGCGCCATGAACCGCTCGCCGCGAGCGAGGTCGTTTAAGTCCAGGGTGACCTGTTCGGGAGCTTCGAGGGCGCCGTGTTTGCGGCAGTAAATGGGGTACGGCTTGCCCTCTTCGGTTCGGGAGTAATAAAAGTAATCGCCTTTCCGGTAAGGCACCGACAGGTCCGTCTCCTTGATCCGTCCGAGGATCTCGTCGTAAAGCTTCTGCTGGAGGGCCGCCGTGTCCTTCATCACGCCCTCGGTGTACGTGTTCTCGGCTTCGAGATACGTGCGCACTTCCGGGCTCTTGCGCTCCCTCAGCCAGAAATATTCGTCGCGGCGTTCCTCGCCGTGGAGCGTGTCGGACCTGCCGGCTTTCTTTGCCATGGGGGGTTTCGGAGCCTCCGGAACGTCCGGACCCGGAAGTCCGGCCGAGACAGATGCCATGCCGGCGATCCAGGCGAACAGTAGAAAACGCTTCATTGTTCCCTCGACAGTACCGGCTCGGAGTTCACGGCGCACGCTCTGGTTCGTTTCCCTTTCCGGCTCACTTCACCGGCGCCGCGGCCGCCGGGCTTTTGAAGTCGCCCGCCTTCACCACGGTGATTTTCGAGGGGTCAATGTGCCGCCGCATCGCGGAAACGATCTCGTCGGGCGTCAACGCCGCAATCCTTTTTTCCACTCCGGCGTCCCAGGCGAGAGTCCGGTCGATGAAGAGATTGTTCGAGAGCTTCCGCGCGAGGGCGGCGTCCTGCGCGCGTCCGACCTGCGCGCCCTGCAGAAATCCGGACTTCGCTTCCGCGATTTCCTGAGGCGTGAACCCGTCCTTCAAGGCGCGCGCGACCTCCTCCTTGAACGCGGCTTCGAGCTTCTCGGCGTTCTGGGGCGCGTAAATCGCAAACGTCAGGAACGTGCCGCTCTTGTCGAGCGGGCTCGCGGCGAACTGGGAACCTACGCCGTAGGAGAGCCCTTCCTTCTGCCGGATCCGTGTGGCGAGGCGCGAGTTCAAGAAGCCCCCGCCCAGCATGTAGTTGCCGAGGACGAGAGCCGGGTAATCGGGGTCGTCGTCCCGCAGATTGAGCGACATCCCGGCGAGAAGGATCGCGTTGGCCTTGTCCGGAGCCGGGAACGACTTGTTCATCGCAGCGACTTCTTTGAACGGCCGTGGCACCCGCGTGAAGGGCTTCGGGCTTTTCCAGTCTCCGAAGAGCTCGGCGCTCAAGGTCGTCATCTCCTTCGCGTCGAAATCGCCTACGACGGCGAGCTCCCCGTTCGAGGCGCCATAGAACTCCCGGTAAAAGTTCCGGGCGTTCTCGAGGGTCGAGGCCTGGTAGCTTGCCAGCGCCTCATCCGAGGTCTGGACGTAGCGCACATCCCCTTTCGGATAGTCACTCATGTGGCGCTGGTAGGCGTTCTGCCCGATGAAGTTGGGGTCGCTCTTCTGCTGCTCGATGTTGGCCAGGTTCTCCTGCTTCAGCTGTTCGAATTCCGACGCCGGAAAGGTCGGTGTGCGCAGGATCTCCGCCACGAGCCGCAGCACGGCCGGAAGATTGGCCCGCACGGTTTCGATCGTTACGGTCGCGGCGGTCGGTCCTCCGGCGATCGCCACCCGCGCCTTCAGCCGGTCGAACTCGTCGTTGATCTGCTGCCGGGTGTGCTTGCCCGTGCCTCGCCGCAGCATGTCGGCCGCGAGGTCCGCCGCGGTCGATCGGTTCAGGAGGCTCTTCTCGTCTCCGAACCGCAGCGTCATGGTGGCGACGACGGTCTCTCCGCGGGTCTTTTTCGGGAGGAGCGCCAGCTTCATCCCGTTTGGCAGGGCCGACCGGGTGGTGCGCCCGTCGATGTTCGCGGGGGTGGGATCGAAGGCCTCGCCCTGCGCCGTGGGCGCCTCCCCTTTGTAGTCCTTGAGCATGGCCGCTACGTCCGGCGGCGGCGGAATGTCCGCCCTGTCGGGCTTCTGGGTCGGCAGAAAGGCGCCAACGGTCCGGTTGGAAGGCTTGAAATAGGCGGCCGCGACCCGCGTGACCTCTTCGGGGGTGACCTTGCGGATGCGATCGCGGTTGACGAAGAACAGGCGCCAGTCGCCCGCGCCGATCCATTCGCTCATCTGGAGGCCGACCCGGTCGGCGGAATTCAGGGTGAGTTCGATGTTCTTGACGAGGGCCGTCTTGGCGCGCTCCACTTCTTCCTTCGTCGGCGGCTGTCTGGAAAGCGCGTCGATCGTCTCGAGCATCGTCTTGCGGGCCTCGTCGATCGAGAATTCCTGCCGGACTTCCGCGGAGAGCATCACGAACCCGGGCTCCCGCAGCGGCTGGACATACCCGCTGACAGAGGAGGCCTTCTTCGTCTCGACCAGCGCCTTGTGGAGACGCCCCGACGGGGTGTCCGCGAGGACGCGCGTGAGCACTTCGACCGCCGCCGCGTCGGGATGCGAAGCGGAGGGAACGTGATACGCCACCGCGAGGGCCTGGACGTCGCCGACCCGGCGCAGCGTGACGTCCCGCTCGCCGTCCTGCGTCGGCTCCGCGGTGTACGTCGCCTGAAGCTTGCGCGACGGGCGTGGAATGCCGGAGTAGATCTGATGAATGAGCGCGAGAGTTTTCGGCTCGTCGAACTTCCCGGCGACCAGCAGATATGCGTTGTCGGGCTGGTAATACGTCCGCCAGAAATTCTGCAGGCGCTCGATCGGCACGTTCTCGAGGTCCGCGCGCGCGCCGATCGTCGAGTGGCCGTAATTGTGCCAGAGGTAAGACGTCGAGAGGACGCGCTCCTCGAGGATGCTCGCGGGATCGTTCTCGCCCATTTCGAACTCGTTGCGGACGACGGTCATTTCGCTGTCGAGGTCCTTCTTCGCGATGAAGGAATGGACCATCCGGTCGGCCTCGAGGTCGAGGGCCCATCGCAGGTTGTCCTCCGAAGCCTGGAACGTCTCGAAGTAGTTGGTGCGGTCAAACCACGTGGTCCCGTTCGGCCGCGCGCCGTGCGACGTGAGCTCCTGCGGGATGTTCGGGTGCCCGGGCGTTCCTTTGAACATCAGATGCTCGAGGAGGTGAGCCATCCCGGTCTCCCCATAGTTCTCATTGCGAGAGCCGACCACGTACGTGATGTTGACCGTGATCGTCTGCTTGGTCTGATCGGGGAAGAGGAGGACGTGGAGCCCGTTGTCCAGGACATATTCGGTGATGCCTTCCACGGAGGTGACACGCGCGGGCGCCGCCGGCGCTGGCTTTCGGGGCACCTCCGCAGTCCTCGCTCGGGCAGCGGGTTTGGCGGCAGGAGCCGCAAGGGAGATCGACGTTCCGACCACAAGGCACGCGAGAAGAGCGCAGGGGCGCAGACGCATTCGAGCCTCCAGAAAGCGGAGCGCATGCCCCGCAGAAACGGCGTTTGAACCGACTGTATAACGCGCGGCGGGTCTCGGCCTTCCCGCTTCCGCGCCGCCCCGCCGGCCGGGAAAAAGGCGCCGTCCGCCGCATTCTGAGCCGTTGAATGCTTGACGAGCTTTTCGGGTAGGCTCTACGCGATCAGTCCCAGGGGAGACGGACCGGGTCCGAAGCCGGAGCGGTTGCGATTTTCATTCGAAGCGCCGCGGCGCTTCATCTGGGGAGGGGCACTATGGTGACCGGCACCGTCTCCGGGTTTCGCGGTTGGCGGGCGGCGCGGGTCCCCCGCGCCCTCCGGGTCGCGCTTTTCTGGATCGGGGTTTCTACGCTCGCGGGGGCGCAGAACTACGTCGTCGACAGCGTGGGGGACGAACCGGACCTGTCCGCCCGGGATGGTCTCTGTCTGACGGCCAAAAGCACCTGCACGCTGCGGGCGGCGATCGAAGCCGCGAACCTGAACGTTGCGTCGACCATTCGATTCGCGATTCCAGGCGTAGGCGTCCGAACCATCTCGCCGGCGTCACCGCTGCCCGACATCACCGCCGCGGTCACGATCGACGGCTACACGCAGCCCGGCGCCACCGCCAACACATCCGCGACCTCGGACAACGCCGTGCTGCGGATCGAGCTCGACGGCACCGGCGCGGGCCCTTTCGACGGGTTGAACGTAATCGGCGCGCGCAGCGTGGTGAAGGGTCTCGTCATCAACCGGTTCTCGGGAAGCGGAATCGCGATTTTTGCGGACTCCGTGCAGATTCAGGGTTGCTTCATCGGCACGAACGCGACCGGATCGAGCGCCCTTCCGAACGGCCGTGGAATCCAGGGAGGGGGAACCATCGCCGGTACCCCGGTCGTGGTGGGCGGTTTTGTGACCCCCGGGACGCGCAACCTCATCTCCGGAAACCTGTTCGACGGCGTTGCGGCGCGGTCGAGAATTTTCATTCAGGGAAATTTCATCGGAACCGATGCGACCGGTGCGTCCCCGCTCGGCAACGGGGGCAGCGGCGTCTCGATGGGCAACGGCTCCAGCCAGATCCAGATCGGCGGAACGACGGTCGGAGCCGGGAACGTCATCGCCTTCAACGCGGCAAACGGCGTGCTGGTCGGGTGCGGCGACGGATGCAGCAATCTGGTTCCGATCCTCGGGAATTCGATCTTCTCCAACGGCTCTCTCGGAATCAGTCTCGGAGGCGGCAGGGTCCCGCTCTTAAACGACCCGTGCGACGGCGATGGTGGAGCAAATCTCCAGCAGAACTCCCCTTCCCTGACGAGCGGGGTCTGCTCCGGCGTGGATGTGACGATTCAGGGCGTACTCGACAGCGGTCCCTTCGCGACCTATCGCATCGAATTCTTTTCGAGTCCCGCGTGCGACCCAAGCGGCAGCGGAGAGGGCAAAACCTTCCTGGGCTCGACCAGCGTCACGACGAACGGCTCGTGCGCGGCGGCGATTTCCGTAGTCCTTCCCCTTTGCGTTGCGCCGGGCCAGGTGATCACGGCGACCGCCACCGATCCGGCGGGCAACACATCGGAATTTTCCCGGTGCATCACGGCGGTCCCCCTCTTCGTCAACACCTCGACGGTCGTGCTCTCTTCGGTCAACCCCTCGACCGTCGGACAATCCGTCACGTTTACCGCGATCGTGAGCCCCTCCGGGCCTCCCCAGGGGGGACCGGCAGGGCCGACAGGCGCCGTAATGTTCCTCGACGGTCAGGTGGTGCTCGCCACGCGCACCCTGGTGGGCGGGCAGGCATCGTTTTCGACCGCCGCGCTTTCTCCGGGCTCTCATGCGATCACCGCCGTCTACAGCGGCGACAATGCGTTCCGGCCGAGCACCTCTCCGGTTCTGACGCAGGTGGTCGGGCAGTGTCTGAAGCCACCGACGATCTCGGACCTCGGGATCTCGGTCTCCTCCGGGGATCCCGGCGATGTCTACACCCTGATGTGGGGCAATGCGCTGGCCGGCCAGGCGGGGCAGTACGAGGTCTTTCTCTCGACGGATGGCGGCGCCACGTTTCGTGCGCTCGGCTATACGCGGGCGACCTCTTTCTCCGGCGTCATCAACAACGCGCCCGGAACGGTACTCTCCTTCTACGTGCGCGCCGAGCCTTTCTGCAGCGCCGGCGGCGCGAGCTTCAGCGACCCTGGCAACGTCGTGCGGCTCACCATAACCGGCCCGGGGTGCGCTCGGCCGCCGCAGCCCGTGGTGACTCTCGACAGGAGCTCCGTGCCGTCGGGCGCGACCTACACGCTGACGTGGAACCCGACTCTCCCGGCCGCGCCGGGCGGCGGTCCCGCGGGCCTGTACCGCATACTCCAGGCCGTCGGCTCCGGCGCGTTCACGAGCATCGGCACGACGACAGCCACAACATTCTCGGCGCCCGCTCCGAACGTCGGGAGCGCGACGCCGGTCTTTCTCCAAGTGCGGGCCGAGCCTTCCTGCAGCTCGGATCCGGCTCTCTTCAGTCCGCCGAGCAGCCCTGTGCGTTTCGATGCCGTCCCCGGCTGCGCCGGACTGCCGGTACCGGAGAAAATCACCGTGACTTCCGCGCAGAGCGCCGGCGCGCCGACGCCAACCGACTTCATCAACGTCTCCTGGACCGTGGCGAGCGGTGGAACCGCCACGCGCTACGGCGTGCGGATCAACGGCGACCCGGAAGTGTTCACGACGGGGTTGTCGGCGATCCTGCCTCCGCGGGGAAACCGCCTCGACCCGATCACGGCCTTCGTGCGCGCGTATGGTTGCTCGCCTGAGGTCTCCGGAAACGTGGCGCAGAGCGACACGGTGGCACTGCAGACCATTCCGCCCGACGCGAGCTTCACGCCTTCTCCGTCGCCGCGCGTCGGGTCTCCGATGGTATTCACCGATACGAGCTCGCCGCAGGCGACCAACTGGCTCTGGATCTTCGACGACGGAGCGATCGAAACGCGTCAGTCGCCGTCTCACGTCTTCGTCACCGCCGGCTCGCACACCGTGTTTCTCGTCGCCTCCAACGGCGCGGGCTCGAGCTCCCGCTCGTTGACATTCACGGTGCTGCCCGCTTCGGCGGCCACGGTCTCGGAGCGCCGCCCGTGGGCGGTTCCCGCGACCTTCGACGCCGCGGATCCCGAACGGCGGACGGCGCGCGTGCGGCTGGCGGGAGTGGGATCGACGTGGCTTCACATTCGCACCCGGGAGGCCGGCGAGACCCTCCTGTTCCTCCGTTTTCTCGCCTCCGATGGAGCGGTCGCCGCGGAGCGCCGCCTCGCGGTCGCGCCCGGGGAGGAGGCCGTCTTCGATCTCGGGGCCTACGGTCTCGCCGGCGAATACACGCTCGAGCTCGTCGGCGCAGAGAGGTATGACGCGCACATCCTGCAATCGAGGCGTCCGGACCCGAAAGAGGTGCGCCGATGATCGGCTCCTCCGCGGGTTGGCGGCAGAGTGCCGCGCTCGTCACCGCCGCCGCGATTCTGTTCGCCGGGCTCGAAGCCGCGCCGCTCGGGGCGGGGCCCGCGGTTTCGCCCGTCGACATCAGCCACGACCCGCTGAAGTGCGTCAACACGGACTACGCGCCGCGGGTAGATGCGGCGGTCGCGCCCGGGAAAGACCTCGACAAGGGGTACGTTTACTTCAAGGCCGCTGGGACCGAAGACTTCTATTACGCCGTGATGAAGGGCGTGCCGGAGAACCTGGAAGGCGTTCTGCCGCGGCCAATGCCCGAGACCAAGGCGATCGACTACAAGATCCGTGCGATCGACCTCCGCGAGCTCGCCAAGGAAATCGGGGAGTTCACCCCGCCGGTCGTTCCCGGAAACGCGTGCCGGGTGAAGGGGGCTCCGGCGGGCCTCCCCGTCGGGAAAGAGGGCGCCGGGCTGACGATCGGGCTCACACGAGACGGGCAGGCGCCCGTCCCACCCGGTTTTAATCGCCGGGACATCGCGTTCATCATCCTGTTCGGAGGCGCCACCGTGACGCTCGCCGCGGCGCTGAAGCCGGGCGGAACCACGTCGGCGGCGGCGGGCGCGGGCGCGGCGTCCGCGGGAGCCTCCGGCGGGGCGGGACCCTCCGGCGGCGTGGCGGGAGCCGGCGCGGCTGCGAAATCGAGCGCCGGGATCAGCACGGGCCTGGCGGTGGGGCTGGGTGCGGCCGCCGTGGCCGGCGGCGCGATCGCGATCGCCAGCAACAACAAGGGCTCGAAAGCGTCGAGCACCCTGACTCCAACGAGCACCACGACACCGACGCGCACCCCGACGCCGACGCCGACGCCGACGCCCACCCCGACCGCGGTACCTGCCCGGTTCCTGGATGCGGCGGTCACCTGGAGCGGGATCGGAAACATCGACGTGGAGATTCGCAACCCCGCCAACCAGGTGGTCGGCACGAACCTCCCGGCGGGATGTGAGTCGACCGCGAGCCGAACGGAGCACGTGCTCCTCCAGGGAGCGCTGCCCGCAGGCACCTACCGCGTCATGCTGACCGCGTCCAGCTGCGGCTCCCCGAATGCGCCCCTCTCGATCGCGACCGCAGTCTCGGTGCAGTCCGACAGCGGCCCGAAATGCAACAACGCGTTCGTGAATGTGCCGGTGGGAGCGACCGTCCAGGGGTGCCAGTTCACGCTGCCGTAGAAGAAGACGTGAGGAGGTGAGGGGTGAGGGGTGAAGGCTGCGAGACAGGGCTCCTGCCCCTCCGGGGCGCCCAACGCCTGACCGCTCACGCCCTGACCCCTTCTATGACGCTCCCGCTGTCAAGCCTTCGGGTCGATCGTAGTTAGCGTTTTTCCTGGGTGTCTCCTTAGAAGCTGTTTTGGTTTTGGCTTTCGGGAGAGCGTGCGCTGGTGGCTTCCGTATTGAGTCGAGGCGCTGGGGCCTCGAGCGACCTTCTATCCGTGTCGACTTCAGTGGAGCCGATCACCCAATGCTGTGTACGCGTGCAGGCGCGCAGAGGAAGCCGTTGGTCAAGGGCCCCATCTAACCCACGGTCTCTCTGAGGAGACCCGGCGGCGGTAACGGGCGACTGAGACCAGCGACGGTTCAAATGTTCTCTTAATCGCCGGTCAAGCGGCGTTGATCCGGGAGCCGGGTTTGAGCAGGGCGCCCTTGGGGATCTCGCCGTAGTCGGCGTAGCGCCAGAGGGCGATGACGAGCTTTCGGGCCACAGCGACGATGCCGATTTTGCGCAGGCGGGGGCCGCCGGAAGCGAAGCGGCGGTTGTACCAGAGGGTCAGCTCGCTGTCGGGTTGCTGGCGCAGCCAGATCCAGGCCAGATCGATGGCGATGCCACGCATGTGCCGGTTGCCGGCCCGACTGATGCCGCGCTCCCTGGAGCTGTCGCCGCTTTGATGGGGCGTGGGCGCCAGGCCGATCAGAGAGCCGACCTGCCGGCGATTTTGGAATCCTCTCCAGGAGAACTCCCGGCCGTAGGTCTCGGCACCGACCTCTGCGATGCCGCGCAGTGTCATCAGGCGCCGGGCGATCTCTGCGCCACGGTCGTGGCCCTGCCGGATCCGGGCGTCGCGCTGCGACTCTAAGTCGAGCAACTGACGATGAACGAAGCCGTGACGAGCGAGCTCTGTCTCCAGACGGCGCCGCAGAGCCTCGGGCAACGGTGAGCCGTCCCAGAGCCGGATCGAATCCAAAGGCTCGAGCAGCCCCCGCGGGTTGGCCTTGAGCGCTACCCCCTGGTTGGCCAGCAGCCCCCTGATCCGGTTGATCTGGCGGGTCTGCTCCTTCTTCAAGGTCCGGATCTCTCTCTGGAGGTGCCGCCCATCCTCCTGCCCGGGGCTGGGCACGTGGACCACGCTCCAGAGCTTCTTCTCGCCGGCGTAGTAGCGCAGCAACATCGAGAGCAACTTCTCGGCATCCAGCCGATCCGTCTTGGCTCGGCGCGCACGGCGGTTGACCTCGATCGAGGAGGAGTCCACGACAAGGTTCTCGATGCCCATCTGCTCGAGCAGACGATGGAGCCAGAAGCCCTCGCGCCCAGCCTCGTAGCAAGAGAAGACCGGGCAGCTATCGGGTAGGCCCAGCCGCTGCCTGGCCTTACGCAGCGCTTCCCCCAGCGCCAAAACGTCGCGGCCCGCTATCGTGACCTGCCACACTTTCTGGCCCATCACCCGCTCCGAAGGCCAGCCTCCAGCTGGTCCAGCCAAGCTCGAACGCCACCATCAGCCGCTGCTCCACCGCGATAAACTTCTCTCGGGACGCCGTCTGTGACATACGCCTCTCTCCTTTCTTTGAATCGATTCGAGAGAAGGCTACAGCGGCGTCCTCTTTTCATAGCATCTAACCCTTCCCTTCTTCCGCCGCCCTTCCGCTTTCCCGCGTGATCTGGGCCGCGAACTCCGTCTTGTTGACGGCCATCGAGTACGCTTCCTTGAAATCGACGACCTTGTTCTTCACGAGCGTCAGGAGCGAGTCGTTCAGCGTCATCATGCCCTGCTGTTTGCTCGTCTGCATGATCGAGTAGATCTGAAACACCTTTCTCTCTCGAATCAGGTTCGAAACGGCGGCGTTACAGATCAGGATCTCGTAGGCGGCGGCGCGGCCGCCTCCGATCCGTTTGCAGAGCGTCTGGGAAATGACTCCCCGCAGGGAGCTCGCCAGCATCGTGCGGATCTGCTCCTGCCGATCCGCCGGAAACTGGTCGACGATCCGATCGACCGTCGAAGGGGCCGTGGTCGTGTGAAGGGTCCCGAAGACGAGATGCCCCGTCTCCGCCGTTTCGACGGCGATCGCGATCGTTTCGAGGTCCCGCATTTCGCCGACCAGCACGATGTCGGGGTCCTCGCGCAGCGCGGCGCGCAGGGCGTCTTTGAATGAGTCGGTGTGGGAGTGGACCTCGCGCTGATTGACGAGGCACTGCTTGTTCTCGTGCACGAACTCGATCGGGTCTTCGATGGTGATGATGTGGTCAGTCCGGGTCTTGTTGATGTGATCGATGAGCGTGGCGAGCGTCGTTGATTTCCCAGATCCGGTCGGGCCCGTGACGAGGACGAGACCCTTCGTCAGGTTGCAGAGCTCGAGAACGCTCGGCGGCAGGCCGATCTCTTCGGGAGAGCGGATCTCGTAGGGAATGGCGCGAAAGACGGCGGCGGGGCCGTGGCGGTCCCGGAAGAGGTTGACGCG
>JBBQDF010000041.1:0-11465 GCA_038319475.1 Thermoanaerobaculia bacterium | reverse complement strand
GTCTCCCGAAGCGTATTTTCTGACCCCCGCCGAGCGCGCGGAGTGGTCGAGTGTCGCGACGGACCAGGACGCCGAGAAGTTCATCGCGGCCTACTACGCCAGGCGCGGAGGGGACCGGTTCAAGGATGAAATCGCCCGGCGGATCGCGGCCGCGGACTCGCAGTTCAAGCTTCGGCGACAGCGGGGGGCGGAGTCGGCGCGCGGACGCCTGCTCGTAACTCTCGGAGGCCCCAGCCGCGTTTCCACAACCCGCCCGCAGGACGCCTCGGGAGGGGCGACGGCGGATTCGGGCTTGAACACGCGTCCGGCGGATGCGGGCTCCGGATTCGGCGCGCAGGCCCCGGGCTCAGCGACTCAGACCTGGATCTACGCGAAAGACAAGTTCGACCCCTCCTGGGGGATCGGAGAGCTCTCGGCGCGCATCAACGTGGACGCGTCTCGCGGGACCGACGAGCTTCAGAATGGCGACGAGGTGAATCGTGCGTTCGCCGTCGTGGCGGAGAAATCCATCGTCAATCCGGGCGGGACGGTGATGGCAGGCCCGGGAGGGGCCGGCGCTCCGGGCGGCGCATCCGCGGCGCCCGCGGGGGGAATGCCTTCCGCCGGAGCTTCGACGGGCGCCGGCGCGGCGCGGCCGGCGGCCCCTCCCGCGGCAACGGGAGCATCCGCGTCCGCGGCGCCGCCTCCCGTTCCCGCGACGGCCGCCATTCCGGCGGCGACGCGGTCGCTTCTCGAAGGGGTCGCTCGGGAAAAGAAGGACAGCGGATCGTACTGGGGAGGTCCCTTCCGGAGCATTCCAGGGGAACCGTTCTACGCGATCGAGCTCTCCGTTCCGGCGGAAAAGGCTTCGGCCTCGACCGCGAAATTCGGCGGCCTGATCACCAACGAAGCAGGTCAGGACGTTGCGACGTTCTGGGAGGACGCCACGCTGACGGACGTCAAGACGGGGAGCCGAACCGAAAAAATCTACGAGCGATCGATCGTCCTGCCGCCCGGAAGCTATCGGGGCACGTTCGCGCTCCTGACCGGCGACGGATCGAGGCCCCTGGCGTCGGGGACCTCGAGTTTTAAGCTTCACGCCAAGACGGCGGACTTCGAGGTTTCGCCGCTGATCCTCGCGAGCACTTTGACCCCTCTGACGAAGAGGCCCGCGCCGACGGACCCCTTCGTGTTCGGTATGGAAAAGCCGATCCGCGTGGACCCCAAGGGAAATCGTCTTTTCGCCCGCGACGAGAGCCTCTGGTATTTCTACACGGTCACCAATCCGAAGACGGCGGGCGCAGCCGCCGCGCCGCCCGCCGCCGCCCCGCCCGCGGCCGGTGCGCCGGCCCCGGTGGCGGCCGACGCCGCGAAACCGAGAATCATGGCGCGCATCGGAGTTCTGCGTGAAGGCCAGCCGGCCTTTGCCCCGTTTTCCGGTCCCGCGGAGCTCCAGCCCCTTGGCGCCGACTACTTCGGCACCGGCAGTGAGATCCCTCTGGCTTCCTTCGAACCGGGCTACTACACGTTCTCTCTGAACGTCCGCGACTTGAATGCCCCGCGGGATTCCGTCGCGTTCAAGGGGGTCGACCGGAAAGAGGAATTCGTGGTGCTGAAGCCCGACGGCAGCATGCCCGAGCACCGGGCGGCTGCGGGAAAGCCGGCGCCCAGGGCTCCTGCGAAAAAGTCGTCTTAAGTTCTACGGGTTCCGTTCTCCGCCCCGCCTTCACGCGGCCGGGGCGGGGAGCCTCTCATTCGCTTTTACAATCACATTCAGCCGCACCGTCGAGGTCGTCGCCGCGATGTTGTTGCGGACGGCCACCGCATCGTGTGGAGGCCCGACCCTTCGCGCCGTCTCCCCCCTGGAATCCTTTGGGGACACCCGGGGTTGAAAGATGCGGGTGAAACGATGAAATACGCAGGCAGAATCCTGGCGCTCGGGCTCGCCCTCCTTCCGGTCGCGGGGCTGGCACAGGCCCAGGCCCCTCCGCAGGATGCCCCTCCGGCGACCTTCCGCGAAAGCGTCCGGGTTCAGGTCATGGATCTGGACGTTTCCGTCACGGACTCGCGCGGAAACCCGGTGCGGGACCTCAACCGAGAAGACTTCCGGGTCGCGGTCGACGGCAAACAGGTTCCGATCGATTACTTTACGCGCGTGGCGCAGGGGACGATCCACGCCCCGGACCTCGCCTCCGCCTCCCCGGATCTCGTGCTCTCCGAGTATCGGAAGGGCGCCGACGCGTACGTGCCCCGGCAGTTCCTCATGTACATCGACACGGGGAATCTCTCCCCGAACAACAAGCGGCGCGGCGTCGAGGCTCTGCGGGATCTCGTCACCCGCATGGGGCCCTCCGACCTCGGCCGGGTGGTGCTGTTTGACCGGCGCGCGAAGGAACAGACGGACTGGACCTCGAGCAAGGAAACTCTATTCGCGGCGCTCTCGAAGATCGAGTCCACCGGGATCGGCATGTCCCGCCTGATGACCGAGCAGCAGACTCTCAATCAGATCGACACGACGAGGTCGCGTTCGAGCCGCGAGTCGTTCGCGCGCATGTACGCCGAACAGGTCAGGGCGGAGGTCACGACCCTCCTTCGCGACATGTCGGCCGAGCTGACGACTCTGACGGCCCTGCCCGGGAAAAGGGCATTCCTACTGATTTCCGGCGGGTTCGACATGCAGCCGGGCTCCGCGATGATGCAGTACGCGGTCGGAACCTTCAGCCTACAGTCCTACGACACCGGGAACATGGGCAGCGAGATCGAGGCCCTGGTCCGCCGAGCCAACGCGACCGACGTCACGTTCTATACGGTGGACGCCCGGGGCCTGACGGCGGAGGGCGCAACGGCGGGGGGAGACGACCCGCTCTTAAACAGGCCGGGCGTCTCCTTTTTCGCCCGCCAGGACAGCCAGGCGGGACTTCAGACGCTGGCGACCGAGACGGGCGGAATTGCGCTCTTAAACACCAACGGGCTGACGAATGGGCTCGAACGTATCTACGAGGACGCGTCCACCTACTATTCGGTCGGGGTGAACCTCTCGACTCTGCCAGGCAGCGGGTTCCGGAACGTCCGAGTGACCGTGACGCGCCCCGGCCTCTCCGTCAGATCCCGCCGCTCCTTCGCCCCTCGCTCGCCGGTGGAACGCGGCGGAGACGTGGCCCAGGCGGCCCTGCGCTCTAACATCCAGTACCGCGGGATCCCGGTTCAGCTCTCGACCGCGCCGGCCACGAAAGACAAGAAGTACTACACGATGCCGGTCGTCGTGTCGGTGCCCGCTTCCGCTCTGACGTTCCTGCCGGAGGGCTCTTCGCGAAAGGCGACGGCCGACGTTTACATCGGCGTGATGGATGACGCAGGCCGCATGAGCGAAATCGGCCGTCAGGAGGCGAGCTTTACGCTGCCCCCTGACGCGCCCGCAAACGCCCCGGTGCGCTACACGGCGACGCTGCAAATGCGAAAGGGCAACGCCCGTCTCGTCGTCAACGTCCGCGACCGGGAAACAGGCAGGATGGGCACCGCACGCGCCGACGTCCATGTGGAGTGAGGGAGGTTGACGGTTGAGGGTTGAGGGTTGAGATCAGGAGTCAGGCGCGTTCTCGCACACTTTCGACTCTGGTGGACCGCAAAAATATCGCGCCGTCTCGCTCCCGGTGGTCGCCCGGCTCCCGTTTCCGTTTCCCGCGACTCGGCTATCTCCTCTTCGAGCGTCTGCGTTCGAGCGGCGGCAGCCCCAGGAACTGGAACACCATGTTCACCTCGGCGGCGATCTCCCCGGTTAAGAGCGGGTCGACGGGCTCGTTGGCGAGGCGCCCGATCGCGCACGCGGGGACGGTCGCTCTTGCGGTTCGCACCAGGGACGCGGCTTCACTCGGATCCGAGCCGTCGTCGGAGATGACTGACTGAAAATCGGGCGGGAGACTCCAGGTCTCCGCAAGCCGAACTCCAAGCACCGTGCGGTACGCGTCGAGGGTCACTCCGCGGAAAGCACCCGCCGGGAAGTCCATCAGCCGGAACAGCTCGAAGATCTCGGCGTAACACACGGTGTGGAGCAGTCCCAGTGTGTAGGCTCGCTCGCGCGTCGTTCCGTAGCGCTCGGCGTAGTGCCCGGCCGCGACAGCGGCGGAAACGCTAGCCCTCCTCAGGGCCCGCGCCGCGCCGTCGGTTTCGGCAATGCGGTGGTAATCGGCGGCCGTCAGCCGGTCTATCAAGACCGTGACGGCCCGGCCCCCCAGCCGCTCGACGGCGTCCGGGACCGTTCCGACGGCGTTGTCGCGGTCGACCGAGAGGGCGTTGGCGAGGATGAGAAGGTCGAGAGTCAAATACGGGTCGAGCGCGGCCACGGAGATGACGGCGGCGATGTCGACAGGCGCCTTTTTCAGAAGGTCTGACAGCATCACCGCGGTGTCCTCGAAGATGGGGCGCATGGTCACCGTGCGTTCCGACAGCAGGCGAAGCCGGTCCACGAACTCGCGAAAGGCGCGAGAGAGTTTTCGGGCCTCCTCGGGTGCGATCGACGTGTCCGTTCTTTCGAGGAGATCCCAGAAGCGCTCTTCTGTCTCCCGGGGCTCGAACGGGGAGTCCCAGATCTCGGCTTCTTCCTCGCTTTTTTTGCGCCGCGGCCGTCGCCGGTGCGAGTCGTCCAGGTTCTTCACGCCTTGAAACGCGAGCGCCTGGCCGCGAAGGGTCAGGCCGATCCGCAGGATGGGCTGAACGCGATGATCCGGGTCGTATTCGAATTCCGCCTCGCTCCATCCGAACATCTCGAAGAGGAGCTTTCTCGCGAGCTCTTCCACTCGGAGGGAAAGGCCGTCGTGGGTATCGTGTCCGCCCTCCAGGATCAGGCGCGTCAGGTTTTTTTCGCCCGTGAAGTTGCGGGCGAGAAGATCGTACAGGACCGCCGCAGGCAGAGCGCCGGTGCGGAGCAGATGAACTCCGAGCCGGTGGCGCGGAATCGAGCCCGACACGTACACGATCTCGCCCGCGCGCCAGTCGAGGATCCGCCGGTCGCGTCCCTGAGCGAGAGTGAGACGCCCGGTGCGATGGTTCAGCTCCATCCACTGAAGAAGGTCGGCGAAGCCGAAGACTTCCAGCCGGCCTCTGAGTTGCTTGGTCACGGAAAATCCCATTGTACCGGCCCCGGCTCCGGTGGCGCCCGGGTAGAGGGCGCAGGACAGACTCTCCCGGCCGGGGAAGCGTCATCCCGCGGCGTGTCGCCCCGCCGCGTCGCCCGTCGAGCCTGTGCCAGAATCGCCGGGTGACGGAGAAGCCACCCGTGCGCGAGAAGGGGTCGCCGCGCCCCGCGATCCCCGGGGAGACGAGCTCCGGCATCCCCATTTTGCCCTTCTACGGTGAGCCGGCGCCGGGGGATTTTCCGTTCACTCGGGGGATCAGCCGGGAGATGTACCGGACGCGCCTCTGGACGATGCGCCAGTACGCGGGGTTCGGCTCGGCGCGCGAGTCCAACCGCCGGTATCGATATCTCCTCGCGCAGGGGCAGACGGGCCTCTCCGTGGCGTTCGACCTTCCCACCCAGATGGGTTACGACTCGGACGATCCGATCGCGCGCGGAGAGGTCGGCCGCGTCGGTGTCGCGATCTCGACGCTCGAGGACATGAGAGTCCTGACCGATGGGCTGCCTCTCGATCGGGTCTCGATCTCGATGACGATCAACTCGACAGCCTCGATCCTCCTCGCCTTCCTCCTCGCGGTCGCGCGGGAGCGGGGGCTCCCGTGGGAAGCCCTCTCCGGGACAATTCAGAATGACCTGCTCAAGGAATACGTCGCGCGAGGCACCTACATCTTTCCCCCTCGGGCGTCCTTGAAGCTCACGACCGACGTCTTCGAATTCTGCGGGCGCGAAGTGCCGCGCTGGAACACCATTTCGGTGTCCGGGTATCACATCCGGGAGGCAGGATCGACGGCGGTGCAGGAGGTCGCCTTCACGCTCGGAAACGCGATCGCCTACGTGGAGTCGGCGCTGGCCCGGGGGCTCACGGTGGACGAGTTCGCGCCGAGGATCTCCTTCTTCTTCAACGCGCATTCCAACTTCTTCGAGGAGGTCGCCAAATTCCGCGCGGCGCGCTCGCTCTGGGCCGAGATCGTCCGGGATCGTTTCGGAGCGAAGGATCCGCGCTCCTGGCGTCTGCGCTTTCACGCGCAGACCGCGGGCTCGACGCTGACCGCCCAGCAGACGGACGTCAACGCCGTCCGCGTCACTCTCCAGGCCCTTTCGGCGGTGCTCGGCGGCGCCTCGTCGCTTCACACGAACGCGGCGGACGAAGCTCTCGCCCTGCCGACCGAGTCCTCGGCGAGGCTGGCTCTTCGCACGCAGCAGGTGATTGCGTATGAATCGGGAGTCGCGGAGGTCGCCGACCCTCTCGGGGGTTCCTTCCTCGTCGAGGCGTGGACGGAAGAGATTCGATCCCGGGCCCGAGAGCTGCTGCGAAAGATCGATTCTCTAGGCGGCGCGGTCGCGGCGATCGAGGAGGGATTCCTCGCGCGCGAGATCGAGGAGGCGGCCTACGTGGCGCAGAGAGAGCTCGAGGAGGGCCGCCGGACTGTCGTTGGGGTCAACGCGTTCCGGGAGGAAGAGGACGTCCGTCCCCCGCTGCTGACGATCGATCCGGATGTGGAACGCGATCAGATCGACCGTCTCGCGGCCTTCCGGGATCGCCGGGATGCCGCCTCACTCGCGAGAGCCCTCGGAGGCCTGCAAAGCGACGCCGCTCTAGACCGCAACCTGATGCCGGCAATTTTGACGGCCGTCAATGCCGGCGCGACCCTTGGTGAAATCGTGTCGCGCCTGAAATCCGTGTACGGCGAACACCGTCCGGGAAGTTAAATCGAAGTAAGTGCATGGGGCGAAGGCGTTTGCGGGTGTGGAAAAGCGGTCCGCGAACTTCCCCGCGACGCGCCCGCCATTTCCCGCTTCTCGCGTTAGCGACTAAGTGTTGACCGAAAATGACTTAACTCTACGCACAGGAGTCGGTGCAATCCGAACCGCGATCAATGGTTTTCGGGATTTTTGGCCGCTTTGCACAGGCATTTAGACAGGATTTTCCGCCGCCGTTTCGGAAATCTCGGCGCGGGCCCGATTCATTGGGGATTCCAGAGGACGTGCCTCCCGGGACGCCTACTGGGGCGGCGCGCTTTTATCCGGTGGGGGCTCTCGTGAACCGTGAAGCCGGTTCCATCCACGGTCCGCCGGGCTATTGCGCCCGGTCGGGTGGCTCGAAACAGCGCCGGCAGCGCGCCTCGTAAACGCCCTGCGCGCCGACGATCACCCGCTCGTCGCTGTCGACCAGGCGCTGGGTGTTGTTGGCGGGAGATCCGCAGCGCACGCAGATCGCGAGCGTTTTCGTCACGTCTTCCGCGACCGCCATGAGCGAGGGAATCGGCTCGAACGGATTTCCTCTGTAGTCCTTGTCCAGACCCGCGACGATCACCCTCTTCCCCTGGTCAGCCATCCGCTGGCAAGCCGCGACGAGACCCCCGTCGAAGAACTGCGCCTCATCCACTCCGACGACTTCGGTCCGGTGGTCGAGCTTTGCGAGGAGGTCCTCGCTCGAGGACACGGAGGTCGACGGCAGCCGCATCTCGCTGTGGGACACGATCTCCGCCACCGCGTACCGGTCGTCGATCGCGGGCTTGAAGATCTGGACCCGCTGTTTGGCAATGATCGCCCGCCTCAGACGGCGGATGAGCTCCTCGCTCTTTCCCGAAAACATGCTTCCGCAGATGACTTCGATCCAGCCGAGCTGCGTCTTGATGAGAGACATGGGGCGCGGATGGTATATCGGGGGAGGGGTTGAGTGTTAAGCGTTCAGAGTTGGCTCGACGTATCGCGCGTTCAGCGCTGCCTTCAGCTCTTCGAAGCTTCCGAAGACCTGATCGGCGGCCGCGAGCACCCACCCGGACGCCTCCCCGACGGGCATCCCGAGGACGAGGAACACGGGTTTGCCCAGGCGATGGGCCAGAGTGATTTCCGCGGCGGTTCCGCCTCCCTGCGCCGACCGGGGGTCCCAGAGGGCGATCAAGTAATCGCTCTGCCGCTCGATCCGGTCGAGATCCCAGGCGATGATCTTGCGCACCGTTTCCCGGAACCGGCCCGGGTTTTCGTTCTTCCAGGCGCGGAAGTTTGCCTGCTCTTCGGAGGTCAGGTTCTTCGCCTCGTCGGCGGCCGGGTCATAGACGCGGTGGCGCAGAACGTCCTGGACGAAGAGCCCCACCTCGAAACGCCACCCCTTGCCGAAGTCGGGCGCGTGCTCGATCGCGCCGGAAAGGTACGCTTCGAGGACGGGCGGGTCCGGAGCCGTCAAGCCGGCGCGACCAGCCGCACCCCGACCTTCGGACAGCGGGAGTTGACGGGGCAGATCTCACACCTGGGACGCCGCGCGACGCAGATCTGCCGTCCGTGAAAGATGAGCTCGTGCGCGGCGTACGTCCGCCGGCCCCTCGGCACGAGCGCGTTCATGTCGCTTTCGACACGGACCGGATCTTCCTCGCGGGTAAACCCGAGCCGGCGCGCCAGCCGTCCCACGTGGGTGTCGACAACGAAGCCCTCATCTATGCCGAAGGCGTTCCCGAGGATCACGTTTGCGGTCTTGCGGCCGACGCCCGGAAGCTCGACGAGCTCCTCCATCGTATCGGGGACGTGTCCGCCGTGCCCGGCCGCGATCGCCGCGCCCGCCCGTCGCAGGCTTTTCGCCTTGGAGTTGTAAAAGCCCGTCGCCCGGATGTCGTTTTCGAGCTCTCCCGGGGCGGCTCGCGCGTAGTCGGCCGCGGTGCGATATTTCGAGAAAAGCACCGGAGTAACCAGGTTGACCCGCGCGTCGGTGCACTGCGCGGACAGGACGGTTGCGACGAGGAGCTCCAGCGGCGAGGAAAAATCGAGCGAGCACCGCGCGTCGGGATACGCCTTCGCGAGGCGGGAAAAGACGGCGCGCGCGCGCCGCTTCTTCTCTTCCATGGTCTCTCGCGGCCGGCGCGCCAGACGGGGCAGCCGGGGCCGGGCGTCCGGTGGCGTCTGCGTTCGCGGCGCGCGCGCGAGGGGCTTTGCGGGTCTGACCACGCCGGGATTTTACCCGCTCGACTGCACACGATTCGCGGCATTGACCCGGACGCCCGCGGATGATGTACTGCGCGAGCTTCCAAAGGGGGCATCATCCACAATCGAACGGCGCTCTTTCGCGCTTTCCTTCTGACCGGCTCCGCCCTCTGCAGCGGCGGGATGATGGCGGCGACTCTGACGGTTCTTCATACATCCGACCTCCACGGGCACGTCGTGGCGAAAGACGAGCTCCTCGACCGCGACTTCGGCGAGGGGCTCGCGCGGGTGGCGACGGCGGTTCGCGCGGCCCGGGCGGAGGGCTCGCCCAATCTCCTTCTCGACTCCGGTGACACGATCCAGGGAAGCCCGATGCAGGCGGTGGCGTTCCAAACGTCTCCCGCCGCCACCGACCCGAGCGTGCGCGCGATGAATGCGCTCGGCTACGACGCGATGGCTGTCGGGAACCACGAGTTCGATTTCGGGCGCGCGCGGCTGGAAGAGTCGCGAAGGCAGGCCCGTTTTCCTTTTCTGTCGGCGAACGTCATGCGGGAAGACGGCACGCCCGCGTTTGATCCCTACGTGATCCGGACGCTCGCCGGCATCCGGGTCGGGATCCTCGGCCTGACGACGAAGAACGTGCCGGGGTGGGAGCCGCCCGGAAACATCGCGGGCCTGCGCTTTCTCGACACCGTCGAAGCGGCGCGCCGTTTCGTTCCGGTCCTCCGGAATCGCGAAAAATGCGACGTCGTCATCGTCCTGACGCACCAGGGCTTCGAGAAGGACGTCGCGACGGGCGAGGACCTGAAAACCGGGAACGAGAATCAGGCGTACGAGATCGCCACCTCGGTTCCCGGAATCGACTTGCTTCTGACCGGACACACCCATACCGCCATCGCTCCGCAGCGCCTCGGATCCACCTGGATTTCGCAGCCGGGCCGGTTCGGCAATACGCTGACGCGCTTCGATTTGACGCTCGCGAAGAAGGGCTCGCGCTGGTCGCTCACGTCCACCGCCGGCCGCAATCTCCCGATGAAAGATGTGGCGGCGGATCCGGAGATTGCCGCGACCGCGGGGTCGGAGCACGAGTCCGCTATGCGGGAGCTCGCTGCCGCCGTCGCGACCCTCGCATCGCCCGTGAGCGTTCGGGACGCCCGGACCGCCGACAACGGCCTTCTCGACTGGCTCCACGAGGTGCAGCGACAGCAGGGGAAGGCGGACCTCTCATTCGCATCGCTCCTGCCGGGTTCTCTCCCGCCGTGGCCTGCCGGACCCCTGACCACACGGCAGGTCTGGTCGTTCTACCCCTACGAAAACGCCCTCGTGACGGTTCGCGCCACCGGCCGCCAGGTGCGCGAAGCCCTGGAGGACGCGGCCCGGTGCGTCTCGGGCATCGAGGTCCAGAACGGACAGGCCGTCTGGAAGCGGAATCCGCGAATCTGGGGCTACAACTGCGACACGATGAGCGGTGCGGAGTACGCGCTCGATCCCACCCGCCCGGAGGGAAAACGCGTCCTCTTTCTCCGACGAAACGGTCGGGATGTCTCGGACGACGAGACGTTCACCGTCGCGATCAATTCCTATCGGGCGTCAGGCGGCGGCGGGTACCGCGTGTGGCGGGACTGCCCCCGGATCTCGGAGGTCGGTTCGCTGAGGGATCTTCTTCTCGATGACGCCCGCCGGAGAAAGACTCTCGACCCCCGGCCCGATGAAAACTGGTTTCTCGCACCGAACCTCCCGGAAGCGCGATTCGGAGAAACGAATTGAGAAATGTTCGAAGGAACAAAAAACAGGAGCTGTCCATGAAGAGAGGCACGGGGATGATTCGATTTCTTTGCGCCCTCGCGCTCGCCGCGGCGGCGATTCCGGCTCTCGCTCAAAGCCCGACCGGCACGATCACAGGGAACGTGGTGGATGGTACGGGCGCGGGCCTTCCGGGTGCGACCGTGACCGTCAACAACGTGGACACCGGCGCAACGAAGTCGGCGGCTTCGGGGGCGACGGGGAACTTCACGTTTCCCCTGCTTGCCGTCGGACGCTACACCGTGAGCTCTGACCTCTCCGGATTTGCGACCGCGCGAGTCCCGAATGTGACCGTCTCGATCGGTGGCCAGGAGAAGGTGACGCTCAAGATGGAAATCGCCGGAGTCCAGGCCGCCGTGACGGTTTCCGGCGAGGCGCCGTTGATCGAGGCGACGAAGTCCGACGTCAGCTCGACGGTAAACGAGCGCGCGATCCATAACCTGCCGACCAATGGACGCAACTTCATTGACTTCGTGCTGACGACCCCCGGAGTTGTGAAGGACAACTTCCGGGTGGGGGACATTGTTTTCGCCGGGCAGCGTGGCACGCTGAACAGTCTCGTTGTCGACGGGGGGGACAACAACAACACGTTCTTCGGCCAGGCGCTCGGCCGCACGGGCACAGGACGCGCGCCCTA